>JAEZYW010000079.1 GCA_023418835.1 Bacillota bacterium
AGTTAAAGATATTGTGGAAGAAGTTATTAATATTTTAGGTATCCAACACCTTAGAAAAAAATCCCTTTACGCTTTAAGTGGTGGAGAAAAGAAACTAATTAGCATAGCCAGTGTTTTGGCACTCAATCCCAAAATAATTATTTTTGACGAACCCACTGCTGGGCTAGACTTTTCCAATATAAAATTATTTAAAAAGGTATTGGAAATTTTAAGAAAACGAGAAATTGGATTGGTAATATCTACCCACGATATAAACTTTGCTTGGGAATGGGCGGAAAAAACTATTATTTTAAAACATGGAAAAATCTTAGCAAAAGGAAATACATTAGAGATTCTATCTAACGAAGAACTATTGCAAGAGAGCAACTTGGAAAAACCAGACATATTAAAATTTTCGGAGTTAATTAAAATTGATAAAGACTCTCTTCCTAGAAATTTCTCTGAACTGGAAAGGATACTAAAATCCAATTAATTTAGCCTAAATAAAAACCTGAACACTGAGTTGTGTCCAGGTGAGGTCTTTGTCTTTAGTTTGAAATGATAAATTTTAAGACAGCTCATATCCCGTTTGCAAAATTGATTCTCTGACTAAAATGTCCATTGCATCAATCACATTTACATCTTCTAAATCATCCATTGGAACTAGGGACAATTCCGTGCAAGCAATGACAAATCCATCAGGAGAATAGACTTCATTTAATTTTCTAATCAATTCTAAAAATTCTGGTCTATGAACATTATTTGTTTCTTTAATTTCATAAATTAGATTGTTAATCTCGTTAGAATAATTTTCATCTATTTCTATAACTTCAATTCCATAGCTTTTTGCATATCTTTCGTATACGCCAGCTTTTTTAGTCCCCGTTGTTGAAAGTATCAAAGCTTTATTTCCATGGTTTTTGTAAAACTCTTTCATCGTTTCGTCAACCATATTTATTATGGGAATTGAGGTCAAAGCTTGTACTTCGTCATAAAAATAATGGAAGGTATTACAAGGTATGGCAATTTTACTTACCCCACTTGTTTCCAATATTCTTATATCCTCAGAAACCGCTTTTATGATGACGTCCTTATCCAATTTTTCTACAATAACTTTCGTCCTATCTGGCATGGTAGAATGACTTGAAATTATTGTCCAAATATGTTCTTGATCGGAAGATGCCTTTGTATTGTCAATTATTCTAGAAAAGAATATACTTGTAGCTAAAGGCCCCATGCCTCCGATTATTCCTAATTTGTTTTTCATAATAGATATATTGTAATATAATTAGTTTTTCATTACTAGATGTTTTTTAATAATCAAAATAAAAAAGAGGCTTTTAACCTCTTTTTTTTAAACTTTAAAGTCTGTTTTCTTCTTCAACTATGACTACGTCTCCTTCACTTCTAGATACAAAAAGTGCAGCCGTTAAGTCTCCAAGAACGTTTAGAGACGTTCTAACCATGTCAAGGATTCTGTCTACTCCCGCGACTAAAGCTATTCCTTCAACTGGAAGGCCTACACTTTGTAAAACCATAGCTAACATTATCATACCAGCTCCAGGTACTCCTGCAGTTCCTACTGACGCTAGTGTAGCTGTCAATATGATTGTAAGCTGTTGTGAAAGAGTAAGGCTCACTCCAAAAACTTGGGCAATAAATAAAGCACTAACTCCTTGATAGATAGCAGTTCCGTCCATGTTAATTGTCGCACCTAAAGGTAAAACGAAACTATAAATTGGTTGAGGAATTCCTAAACTTTCTGCAGATTGCATTGAAACAGGTAATGTTCCCGATGAAGATGAAGTTGTAAAAGCAGTAGCCCAAGCTGGGAAAGCTTTTTTAGCAAACTCTATAGGATTCATCTTAGATAAGAATTTTACTGATGCTCCATAAACTAAAACGATGTGAACAGCACTTGCTAAATAAGCTATTCCAATTAATCTTATTAAAGGCAATAAAACTTCTGGACCATTGTTTGCGATTACTGGTGCCATTAATCCAAATACCCCAATTGGAGCAAGGGACATTATAAATCTAGTTATAGCGTACATTGCTTCTGCGATTGAATCGAAAATATTGAATACTACTTTTCCTTTTTCTCCGATTACTAATAGTCCCATACCAAAGATTAATGCGAATACAATTATTTGTAGCATATCCCCATTAACTAATGCTTTCAATGGGTTAGATGGAATTATGTTTACCAAAGTGTCGATAAAAGGTGGTGCTTCTGCTGCTTCATAAGCCATTTCTCCAGCTGTAGACAAAACATAATTTCCGCCTACATTTAAGACGTTAGCTAATAATAAACCTATAAATATTGCTATTGCTGTCGTTATAAAATAATAAATAAATGTTTTAGCGCCAACTCTTCCTAACTTAGTAACATCTTCCATTCCAGCCACTCCAACTACTAAAGATGCAAAAACTAAAGGAACGATGATAAGCTTAATGAGATTTAAAAATATTGTTCCAATAGGTGCAATAAAAGTATTTGCAATATCTGGATTCCCTTGAAGGGCAAGACCCACAACTACCCCTAGAACTAGACCTATTAAAATTCTAATTGCTAAGGACATACTGCGTCTTTCACTACTATTTGACATATACTAATCCTCCTTTTTATAATATACTACTAATTATAAGTAATAAAAAATTCTTAGTCAAATCTTTAAAGGAGATATAATTAAGCTGTTAATGTAAGTTTTGAATTTATGAATCCATACTGTAATTTAAGGCAAAAGGAGCAAACTAAATGAATAAAAAAACCTATGAATTAAAAATCGGAGACTTAAAAAGAGATCTTCCCATTGTAAAAATTTCTCCTGAAGTATCTATTGCAAGTTTTGTAGTTTTAGGAGATGTAGAAATGGTCGTTTACTGTGCGAAATTGTTAAAAGAAAAAATTCCCCAAATTGATTATTTGGTTACGGCGGAAGCGAAGGGAATTCCTTTAACCCATGAACTTTCTAAAGAGTTGGGAATAAAAAATTACATAGTTGCAAGAAAAAGTATAAAAGCCTATATGAACGAGCCCATTTCTCATTCTGTAGTTTCCATAACGACTTCAAATCCCCAGACTTTATTTTTAAATGACGTAGATGCAAAAATGATTGAAGGAAAGAAAGTTGCAATTATAGATGATGTAATCTCAACAGGAAAATCTATTAAAGCCCTAGAAGAATTGGTTAAATCGGCGGGTGGAATTGTAGAAGCCAAAGTTTGTATCTTAGCCGAAGGAGATGCTAAAGATAGAGATGACATAATATATTTAGAAGAACTACCTCTGTTTTAAGAATAAAACCTTGAAACAGAGGGTTTTTGTGATAATTGTGTGAAAAAGTTGGCAGATTCCGTGAGAAATATGATAATAAATTGAAAACGTATGCATAAACCCTTTATAATTAAATTGTACGGTATGTTCTATTTTAGACGAAGATTACATTAAAAATATTAAGATCTTTGAGAGGACATAACTTTAATTAAAATATGGAGGGAAATATGAAAAGATTAATTGTTACGTTATTAGTACTGTCAATGCTAATTTTTGCAGTGGCGTGTGGAAACAATGAACCAGCTCAAACACCGCCTGCTCAAGAACCAGCAGAGACAACAGAACCAGCTGAAACAGCTGAAACTACTGAGCCAGCTGAAGGAACGGAAGAACCAGCAGGAGAATATAAGGCAGAAGAACCTGTTTTATTAACTTCTGTAGGACAAAGTGCTGACGTTGAGATGGTTAAGTCTATGCTAGAAAGAGTTGGAATAGATTATACTTCTAACAACTTAGCAACATCTGCCGATATTGGCGATGCAAAGACTTTAGTTTTAGCTATAGGAGGTTCATCTAAGGGATTAGGAGCTGCAGGAATCGATGCAGATGCTGAGCTTGTTAGAGTTAAAGAACTTATTGACGCTGCTGATGAAGCAGGACTTAGTATAATTGCTGTTCACATCGGTGGGGAAGCTAGAAGAGGAGAACTTTCTGATAGATTTATAGCTCCAAGTTTTGAAAAAGCAGATTACTCAATTGTAGTAAAAGCTGGAGACTCAGATGGTATGATGGAAGGCCTAGCTAAAGATAAAGGAATAGGAATTAATTTAATCGATTCTATTACAGATACAACAGGCGCATTAGAAGGAATATTCAAATAATTAAGCTTGTAAGCTAGAATTTGTGGAGCAATTTAAATTGCTCCACATTATTAAAAAAGGAGATTTTGAATGAGTATAGAATTTATTATTTTCCTTGCAATGATTGGAACGTTTTTGGTTTGTGCCTTTGCGTTAAAATTACCTGTTAGTATTTCCATGATGCTTTCTTCTATAGTTGGAGCATTAGTGGGGGGAAAAGGATTGCCTCTTAGACATTTAGTTGAGGGTACTTTTTCTTATGTAGATACCATTTTGGTAATTGCATGTGCGATGATATTTATGAAAGTTATAGAAAAGTCAGGTGCTTTAGATGCCATTTCATCTTTGATAATTGAAAAATTTCATAAACAACCTGCACTTTTACTTATTTTAGTTATGTTAGTTATTATGTTCCCAGGTATGATTACAGGATCTTCTACGGCGTCAGTTTTGTCTGCAGGTTCAATTATGGCTCCTGTACTTTTATTAATGGGAATACCAGCTGTTGAAGCGGCTTCAATTTTGGCAATGGGTGGAATACTTGGTATGATTGCTCCCCCTGTAAATATCCCAGCCATGATAATTGGTGGAGGTATAGATATACCCTATGTGGGATTTGAAGGTCCATTATTATTGTTGACTATTCCAATGGCAATTTTCAGCGTTTTATATTTCGGATATAAACACGTAAAGGATTTAAATTATGAGTTAGTAAAAAAAGAATTAAACTTTGAACCACGTCAAAAATTCGGTTTTAGAATTTATATTCCAATAATTGTAGCAATAGTACTAATGGTGGTAAATAAATTAGTACCTGCAATTCCAGATTTAGGTATGCCTTTAGTATTTATCATTTCATCCATAATAGGACTATTTACTGGATATAAAATTAAAATTCTAGAAGAATCTAAAAACGCTATAAAAGATGTACTCCCTGTTATGGGAATTTTGATGGGAGTTGGAATGTTTATTCAAATAATGACATTGACAGGAGTTAGAGGATTTATAGTAACAACTTGTATAAGTTTACCAGATGCTATGCGTTATGTAGCTATGGCGATTTCAATTCCATTATTTGGAGCCGTTTCTTCTTTTGGTGCTGCATCTGTTCTTGGGGTTCCATTCTTACTATCCTTTATGGCGAAAAACCAAATAATCACAGCAGCTGCTATTTCATTAATTGCAGGGGCAGGGGATATGGTACCACCAACAGCTTTGGCGGGAATATTTGCTGCAAAAGTTCTGAATTTAGATAACTATGTTCCTGTTATGAAAAAATGTGCTGTGCCTATAGTTTTGATGGTTGTTTGGAGTATTGTAATGATAGTATTTTCTCCACAATTGGCACCATTTATAGTATTTAAATAGGAGGAACTGATGATAACTTTAATTTATAGAGCATTGATAGCATTGGTATTGGGCTTGACAGTTTGGAATTTATTTACAGAAGAAAAAGTTTTAAATCAAGCTAATGCAGCCCTTGTTGTAATACCCCTTTTATTGAGACTATTAATGATAAAGTAGATAAAGAAAGGCGAAGATATGAATAAAAAATATATTAGTGGAGCTATATTACTTGGCTTAGCATTAATAATTGCCTTTGTGACGGGTTCAGACTATATGAGTTTAAGAGAATTGCCTGAAATCACACCGGGCCCCGGCGTTACAAAAGTGGTTATGCTATCTGATTATTTTAGCGATCTAAAAGACACACCAGGAGATACGCCAGTCTATATAATGGAAGGCGAAAATCCAGGTGGAAAGTCATTAATATTAGGAGGTACCCATCCAAATGAACCTTCTGGACATTTAGCAGCAATTTTATTTTTACAAAATGCTACAGTTGATGAAGGGACGGTATTTGTTTTACCTTATACAAATAGAAGTGCCTTTACCCACAACGATCCCCAAGAGGGTTCTCCTCAAAGTATGAATTTTATTACTAGAGATGGTGAAGAATTGACTCTCCGATACGGTTCGAGAGCTACAAACCCTATCCATCAATGGCCAGACCCAGATGTTTATACTCACCAAGCTTCTGGTCAAAGGTTGTCAGGCTCTGAAACTAGAAATATTAATAGAGCCTATCCAGGGGCACCAGATGGGAATTTCACTGAAAGAGTTGCATACGGAATCGTGCAACTTATAAAAGCTGAAGATATAAACTTAACTTTTGATTTACACGAGGCATCTCCAGAATATCCAGTAATTAATGCGACAGTATCTCATGAAAAGGGAATGGGAATTGCAGCAGTAGGAACAATGGAATTACAATTTTCTGGAATTGATATTGCTTTGGAGCCATCTCCTGTAAATTTAAGGGGACTTACCCATAGAGAGTTAGGAGATTATACTGATACAATTCCGCTTTTAATGGAAACTGCAAATGCTTCCCAAGGAAGACTTAGAGGGGAAACTAGTGAAAGACTTGCTTTAACTGGCCAAGATAAAGCATATGTATTTGCAGAAAGCCTAGGATTTTTGTATGTTCCATATGACGAAAAGGGCCATCCAATAGAAGAAAGAGTTGGAAGACATCTTCAAGGGATTATAGAATTTACTAAAGCGTATTCTGAACAATACCCTGATAAACCTGTGGTTTTTGAAAATGTTCCAACTTATGAACAGCTATTTGCATCCTCAGATGGAAGCGACCTAGGTGGACCTAGAATTGGACAGTATTTAATTAAATGATTGATAATTAGGAGGGAATATGAAAAACAGAAGAATTTTATCATTATTATTAGCTTTAATGCTAATATTGGCGGCTTGTCAAACTAAGCCTACACAAAAACCGGCTGAAGCTCCAACAACTGAGACTACTGAAACAACGGAAACAGCTAAAACTGAAGCTCCAAAAGAAGGTGACGAGTCAGAAAAAGAAGACGATAGTTACACTTCTCTAGACGATTTCGTTTTATTTGATGAATCAAATCAACTAATGAGAACAGGTAGAGGGGACACAGGTGAAAGTGGAGTGGTAGCATCAGGTAAATACGAAGCTTCTAAGATAGGTAAAGAAATTATAGAAGCAGGTGGAAATGCAGTTGACGCAGCTGTAGCAGTAGGGTTTGCATTGAGTTTAGTTGAACCAAATGCTACGGGAATTGGCGGTGGTGGATTTATGACAATGCACACAGCCAACGGTGAAAATGTATTTTTAAACTTTAGAGAGAAAGCGCCAGCAGGAGCAACTCCTGACATGTGGACTACTTATGAAAACGAAGAAGGAAAAGAAGTAGTTGTAGGAAACCAAAAAATACTTGGTGGTAAATCTGTAGGAATCCCAGGTAATGTTGCAGGATGGCTTTATGCTTTAGAAAATTATGGAACTATGACCAGGGAAGAAGTTTTAAAACCTGTAATAGAATTGGCAAAAAAAGGAATCACAGTTACTCCAACTTTAGCAACAGATATGAGTGGAGAATATGACAACTTAATGCTTTATTCTGAATCAGGAGATATTTTCCTTAAAGAAGTAGATGGAATTAAATTCCCATACGAAGTGGGAGAAATCTTTAAAAATGAAGACTTTGCAAAAACTTTAGAATTAATTGCAAAAGATGGTGCAGCAGCATTTTACGAAGGCGACATTGCCAAAGCTATGGTTCAAACTGTAAATAAATACGGTGGAGTATTTACCATGGAGGACTTGGCAAATTATGAAGTAGAAGTTTTAGAGCCTGTACACACTAACTATAGGGGATATGACATCTATTCATCCCCATCTCCATCTTCTGGTGGAACTATTGTAGCTGAAATTTTAAATATAGTTGAAAATTTTGATCTTCCAAATATGAAGGCGGATTCTCCAGAAAGATTACACATATTTGCAGATGCATTTTCAATGGCTTATGCAGATAGAGCGGAATACATGGGGGATGTGAAGTTTGTAGAAGTTCCAGTTGCTGGATTGTTGAGTAAAAACTACGC
>JAEZYW010000117.1 GCA_023418835.1 Bacillota bacterium
GCTGAAAGTTGGATTAGTTTCATAGAATTTCCTCTAACTTTTTATAAAATAAATTGTTAATCTCTTTCCTTTCGCATAATCCTTTTATTTCAACTTCTACATTGCATCCTCTATTAGAAAGCATACTAGCCCAAGAGTCTTTCTCGTCAGATCCCATATCATTTTTTGCATGGTCTCCAGCAACTAATAAAAATGGCGTCAATAAAACTTCTTTATTCCTTTGGCAATCTAATTTTTCTGCCACATCCTCAAATCCTACACTTCCTTCTACAGTCCCAATGTAAACATCCCTATTCATTTCAAACAATTTTTCTTGTAGCTTAGAATAAGCAGAATCAACTTCCACACTAGTTCCATGACCCATTAAAACGGCAGGCTTACTAGAAAACAATTCGCCTAAAGTTTTTGCAGTCTCTTCAATGTCTGATTTGTCATTTAAAAGGGGTGTTGTAAATTTAATGTTTAATCTATTGTCGTTATTGTAAACCCTAGATTGTTTTACTATTTTTTCATATTCGATTCCAGGAATTACATAAAGAGAAAATATAGTAATATTTCTAATTCCCTTTTCTTCCATATCCATTAAAGCTTCTGGTAAGTTGAAATAGTTTATATTTCTTTTTCTTAATCTGTTTCTAACCATTTCTGAACTAAAGGAATGGGTTATATAATAATCCGGATATTTTTTTCTCAACTCGTTTTCTATTCTTCCTATTGATGCTCCAAAGGCTTCCATATGAGTAGTTCCAAAACTTGCAATAATTAAACCCTTCATTTCTTCCTCCTAGCTAAAATTAAAGAAATATAATCTTTTTCCTTAAGGATTTCTTTTTTATCTGTAAGAATAGCTTCATCAGGATGGCTTGCCCTTTTGATGTACTGATATTCAAATCCAAATTCTTCTAATCTGTCTAAATCCTTTTCTTCTAATTTAAAAGTTTTTAAAATGGCTAAAGAATCTGCCAAGGGATTTTCCAAGGGAATTTCGTCAACTACTGAAAATTCTTCCCCAGTAAAAGCCAAAGGTGCAAAGGCCCTTCCCGCCGCTCCTACAAAAGAAGGTATCCCAGATATTATTTCTACAATTGAATCTTTCTCAAAATATTTCATCATATTAATGAAAGTGGAATAATACGTGGGATCTCCAATTGTAAGAAAAGCCCCAACTTCTCCTTCGCCAACACTACTTTCAATAATCCTTGCATTTTCTTTATAAGTTTCTTCCGTCACTCTTCCCATTGGGAAATCTAAAAAAACGATTTTCTTATCTTTAACAAACTCCGAAGCAGTATCCAAGGCAATATTTTTCCCCTTGTTGTTGGGAGCAAAGATAACGTCTGCCTCATTTATTTTTCTTACTGCCTTTAAAGTTAGTAGTTCTGGATCTCCTGGTCCAGTGCCAATTCCATAAATTTTTTTCAATTTTTCCTCCAAAAAAAGCACATCGAGAATCTCAATGTGCAGTCTTATCAGCATAATAAAACTTGCCCTTGAGTCCGAAGGGTAAATCTACTTCTCGATTTTGTGTTCTGACTTAGATTCAAACGCTAATATCTCGCCTTCCCAAAAATAATTCAGTGGCTGACTAAATGTCTAGAGATACGCTCATCATTCACAGCAGCGATCCTGTGTGGGAATTTCACCCAACTTCCTAGGTATAAACCTATAATCAAGAATTTTCAATTTAATTAAGTATATTATAACAAATAATGTTAGTCAATAAGTATAACTTTGGAAATAAAAGGATTTTTCTATACATTCTTTACAACTTTATACTATAATAGAAATATAAAAAGATTTAAGGAGGAAATATGAGCTTATTTGATTTTATTACACAAAAGGTAAAAGGCAAAGGAATTAAAATAGTTTTGCCTGAAGGAAATGATTTTAGAGTTTTAGGAGCTGCTATTAGACTAAAGGACGACGAAGTAGTTGAACCTATCGTAATTGGAAAAAGAGAAGATGTATTAAAACTTGCAGAAGAAAACGGAAAAGACGCATCTAAATTAACTGTACTTAATCCTGCAGAATATGAAGAATTTGACGCTC
Source organism: Bacillota bacterium (assembly GCA_023418835.1). Taxonomy (GTDB): domain Bacteria; phylum Bacillota; class Clostridia; order Tissierellales; family Peptoniphilaceae; genus Neofamilia. The sequence goes on from JAEZYW010000117.1 coordinate 2,050, forward strand.
TTCTAGAAGCATTTGTAGAAAGAAGAAAAGGAAAAATTGACGAGGCGGGAGCAAGGGATTTATTATTAAACGATCCTAACTACTTTGGAACTCTTTTAGTTTTCACTGGAAGAGCTGACGGATTAGTTTCTGGAGCTACTCGTTCAACTGGAGATACAGTAAGACCGGCCCTACAAATAATAAAAATGCAAGAAGGATATTCTAAAACTTCTGGCGTTTTCTTTATGACAAAAGGAGATGAACAATTAGTTTTTGCAGACTGTGCAATAACAATTGCTCCTACTGCTGAAGACTTAGCAGAAACTGCTTTACTTTCAGCTAAAACTGCAAGACAATTTAATGTAGATCCAAAAGTTGCAATGCTAAGTTTCTCTACAAAAGGCTCGGCTCAATCAGATGAAGTCACAAAAGTTGAAGAAGCTACAAATATTGCAAAAGAAAGGGATCCTGAACTTTCTTTAGACGGCGAACTTCAATTTGACGCAGCTTATGTGGAATCAGTTGGTAAAAGTAAAGCGCCAGGTTCTGAAGTTGCAGGCCATGCAAATGTATTTATATTCCCAACACTAGAAGCTGGAAATATCGGATACAAGATTGCCCAAAGACTGGGAGGATACGAAGCTGTTGGTCCATTACTACAAGGATTGAACGCACCTGTAAACGACCTTTCTAGAGGATGTAGCGAAGAAGACGTATACAAACTTTCTATGGTTACAGCGGCACAAAGTATAGACTAAGAAATAAAGCCAATATTTTTAATAAAAACATTTAAAAAAGGTCGAATATAATATCCTTTTGAGACCATTTCATGGTCTGCCGGCCCGAGGGTAGTCGAAAAAGGATTTATCGAGACCTTTATTTTTATTTCTAGTATTTAAGATAAAATCCTTTTGAAACTAAAAGGATTATCGAGACCTTTATTTTTTATTTTAAATGTCAAAGATAGTAATATTACTAGATCTTTCTATTTATCTAAAAAAACTTCTCCTTTAGAAAGAATTGGAATTTCTTTTCCAAATTCGATATAGTTATATCCCACCTTTGTAAGATATGCCCTAGCCTCCACACCACTTTCTAAAACCTCATAAAATGTTTTAGCAAATACGGGATCCATCTCAAAATGAGGTCTAAAATCAATGGCATCTTCTCTAGCGATTAAAAAAATCACCATGGCATCGTAACCCATTTTAACTAATTCTTCCAACTCTTTTAAATGTCTAGATCCCCGAACTGTAACTGCATCTGGAAACATTGCGTGGTTTCCATTTTTAATTAAATCCACACCCTTTACTTCCACAAATAGACTTCTATCTTCTTTTAAAACTTTCATATCTAATCGGGATTTCCCAACTGTAACTTCCCTTTGGATTCCATCTGGATTTTTCCAACCTCTAATTTCGCTATTTAAAAAGGCGTCTGCTATTACTTTATTGGGAATTTGAGAATCTAAATTTACCAAAACCCCCTCATGCTCTATGGTTATTAAATCGTACTTTGTCTTTCTATTGGGATTTTTCGTCTCCATTATAAAACATTTCTTTCCAGGAGTTAGTATTTCTGTCATCCTCCCAGTATTTTTAACGTGGCAAATTAAAATTTCACCCTTTACTTCCACTTCTGCTATAAATCTATTAGGTCTATTTAAAAATTTTCCTTCTATAAAATTTCCATCGTAAATATATCTCATGTTACACCTCTTAAATGATATTATATTATGTTTATATTTCTGTCAAAACCTCAAACAAGATATGCATTCTCATATTAAACCATTTATTAATAAATTCTTTATATTTTATTAAGGATATTGTTCCTTTTATATAATATACTTATCAGTAAGAATCATACTTCAGGAGGTATTATGGAAAAGTTTAAATTGTTTTTTAAAAATCATTATAAAAAATTAATCCTTGGACTGGCACTCGTCCTTGGAATTGGATTTATAGGATCCAGATTTTTGTCTTCTGGTAAAAGCAATTATCAAGAGATATCCAAATCAGAAACTACTTTACTTAATAAAAAAGAATTTGTTAATTCTGTTAGCGAGAGTGGAAAGGCAAAGAGCGAAACAACTAGGAATGTATACGCTGAAAAGACCCTTCCTGTAAAAGAAATAAAAGTAGAGGTTGGGGATAATGTAAAAGCTGGAGATGTTATAGCAATTTTAGAAGACTCTACAATAAAACAACAGCTAGATCAAAAACAAGCTCAAATTGCTGCTAACCAAAGAAGTTCAGGTCCTCAAATAAAAAGTGCTAGAGATAGACTTAATGAAGCCATTAGAAATAGGGACCAAGGAACAAATTCTCAAGTTGTTTCAGCACAAAATGCAGTCGTGAGCGCATTTGATTCGTGGCAAACTGCAGAGAGAACTTTTGAGAATTTAATCAACTCCATGGCTACAGGCTACAACGACGTGCTGCTTTCTCAAAATATAAATGAAAAAAATTTGGAAAATACCCAAATTACAACGGATTTGACTTATCAACAATCTCAAAATAACTTAAATAGATTGCAAGAAGAAATAACCCGTTCTGCCGAATTGGCTAGTCGAGCTAGTAGGGAGTTAGATGATTTAAAGGCTAGAGATTCCCATTTGGAAAGAAGAATTAACGAAATTACTAAGCAACTTGAAATCGCAAAGGGTTCAGTTTCAAATACGGATGAAATTGCAAATCTAGAAATTCAACTTAGATCTGCACAATCAAGACTTTCAGCCCTTGAATTAGAACATAACGAAAATGAAAAATCAAAAGATTTTGAAGTAATACAAAGAAATATTGCCATAGCCTCTGAGATTAATGAATTAAATAGAGATATAGCACGTTTTAGAGATGAGATAGATCAAAAGAAAAATACAGTTACAATTACTACAACTTCTCCCAATGCAAGTATAGATCAATTAACTCGAGATCTAGAAATTGCCCAAAATGATTCCAAACTTATAAAAGAAAGAATCGGCGAGGTTTCAGGGGAAAAGCAAAAATACGAAGGGGAATTAGAAGCTGCTCAAAAGACAATTAACTCAAGTATTGATCAAGTAAATCAAAATAAATTACAACTAGACATAACTAAAGATAACAGAGAAGTTGCAGCTTTACAAAAAGATGCTTCTAGAAAAAATTTAGAAGATCAATTAAAGATGGCGAGAAAAAATGCAGATGATGCAAAGAGACAATACGAAGCTGCCCTTAAAAATTTAGAAATCTCTAAAATTATGACAAATGACGAAATTAACGCTTTGAGAAATAGTCTTAACTCTGCTGCTGCAAGTGCGGACAATAGTCTTAATTATGTAGATATAAAATATTTAGAAGAGGATTTGGAAAAAACAGTAATAAAAGCTCCAATTGATGGAACAATTACTAATCTAAATATGACAAAAGGACAAGCTCCTACAGATTATGTGGCAAAAATAGAAACGATAAATAGAATAATCGTAGAATCACAAGTAAAGGAATTTGATATCAATAGAGTTCACGTGGGAATGAAAGTTGAAATAACTGGAGATGCTTTGCCATTAGGTACTGTAATTCCTGGCGAAATAGAATCCATAGAACCGACTGCAATTGCTCCAACTCCAGGTTCAACTACTTCTGAAGTTGCATATAAAGTAATAATCTCATTGGATAAAGTTTCTGAAGAGATTAAACCTGATATGAATGTTAAGGTTAAATACATTATAGAAAAGCAAGAAGACGTCTTTACCGTACCTTCAAATTCAGTCTATGAGAAAAACGGAAAATCTTTTATATTAGCAATAGATGATAAAGAAATTACAACTGTAAGGGAAATTGAAGTTACTGTAGAAACTCAAAATGATTACGAATCAGTTGTCAAATCACCTGAACTAAACGAAAAGATTAGAGTAATTAGCTCGCCAGATGCTTATACAACAGGTATGGAATTGAGATTAACTGATGTCGCTCCTGGAGATAATAAAGGAGACTAATTTGAAAAAAATAATTGATATGAAAAATATAGTGAAAAGATACTACATTGGACAACCCAATGAATTGCAGATTCTCCACGGAATCGATTTAGAAGTTTACGAAGGAGAATTTATGTCCATAGTAGGGGCATCCGGTTCTGGAAAGAGTACCCTTATGAATATAATTGGACTTTTAGACCGTCCCACAGAAGGGAAATATTTCCTTTCTGGCAAGGATATGGATACTGCAAAGGATAAAGAACTTTCACTTATACGAAATAAAAAAATAGGATTTGTCTTTCAAAACTTCAATCTTATACCTAGGCTTACTGCACTGAAAAATGTGGAGTTGCCTATGCTTTATGCAAAAGTTCCTGCTAAAGAAAGAAGAGAAAGGGCAATGGAGTTATTAAAGTTAGTGGAGATGGACGAAAGAAAGGATCATCAACCCAATGAATTATCTGGTGGACAAAAACAAAGAGTTGCCATAGCAAGGGCGATGGCTAATAAACCTGATATCGTCTTAGCCGATGAGCCTACTGGGGCTTTGGATTCAAAAACTGGTCGTTTAGTAATGGACTTGTTTCACAAATTAAACCAAACTGAAAAATCCACATTGATACTGATAACTCACAATCCTGAACTTGCAGAAGAAACCAGTAGAATTGTAACTATGGTAGATGGAAGGTTAGTATAATGGGAATATTTGAAAATGTTAAAATTGCCTTAGAAGGCTTGCGTCTTAACAAAATGAGAACTTTCTTGACAATGTTGGGAATAATAATAGGAATTTCTTCTGTTATCGCAATCATAACTGTCGGGGATGCAATGAGCAAATCTGTATCAGAAGGTTTTGACAGTTTAGCAAGCAATCTAATCTCAATATACGTTAGCCCTAGAGAAAGT
>JAEZYW010000152.1 GCA_023418835.1 Bacillota bacterium
TTTTCCACCTGCTTCTATTGCCATATTGGAAACGGTCAATCTGTCGTAGATTGTAAGGCTTTTTACTCCTTCTCCTTGAAATTCCATGGATTTATATCTAGCTCCGTCTACTCCAATCATTCCGATAATGTGTAGGATTAAATCCTTTCCTGTGACATAGGGTTGAAATTCTCCTGTAAGAACAAATTTAATTGCACTGGAAACTCTAAACCAAGCTTTTCCCGTTGCCATTCCCGCTGCCATGTCCGTAGATCCTATTCCAGTTGAAAAAGCTCCTAGGGCTCCATAGGTACAAGTGTGGGAGTCTGCTCCTATAACCACATCTCCAGGAATAACCAATCCTTTTTCAGGTAAAAGTGCGTGTTCAACGCCTCCTCTTCCTGCGTCAAAAAAGTTTTTAATTTTGTATTCAAAGGCAAAGTCTTTGGAAATTTTGTTTTGGTTTGCACTGTTAATGTCCTTTGCCGGAACAAAGTGGTCCATTACAATTGCGATTTTTTCCTTATCAAAGACGTCTTTATCTGTCATCTTATGAAATTCCTTAATAGCCACTGGAGTTGTGATATCATTTCCCAAAACCAAATCCAAATTGGCTTCGATAAAATCTCCGGGTTTTACATATTCTACTCCCGCTGCGTGGGCTAGGATTTTTTGGGTCATTGTCATTTTCATTTTATTGGGTGTCCTTTCTCTTTATAGTAAGATACGTTGTTTAGTCCGTTTATATATGCTAAAATACTGGATTTTATTATGTCTGTACTAAGTCCTTTTCCAAAAAAGATTTTTTCTTTGTATTTTAGTCTTAAAGTCGTCTCTCCCAAGGCGTCTCGCCCTTCTGTAATGGAACGAATTTTGAAGTCGTCTAGAGTGATGTCCTCTCCGATAATATCTTGCAGTGCCCTAAAGGCTGCTGAAATTGGTCCGTCTTCTGTGGCAGTTGCTTCAATTCTTTCTCCTCTACATTCCAAAGCTATAAAGGTTGTGGATTTTTTGTTACTATAACTTTGGGAGCTGTAGTCCAGAAGTTTATAGTTTTCAATAAACCTCGCCATATTTTCTGAAGCCAAGGCGATAATGTCGTCTTCGTAAATATTTTTCTTTTTGTCTGCAAGCTCCTTAAATTTGGAGAAGAGATCTTCAAGTTTTTCTTCGTCAAATTCGTAGCCAAGATCTTCCAGTTTTGCCCGAAAAGCGTGTTTGCCCGAGTGCTTTCCTAAAACCAAGTTAGAGGATTGCTTTATTCCAACGGATTGGGGCGTCATTATTTCGTAAGTGGATTTTTCCATTAAAACCCCGTGTTGATGGATCCCAGATTCGTGGGCAAAGACGTTTGCTCCGACGATTGGTTTTGTTGGGCTAATTTCTTGTCCGATTATGGAGGATAAAAGTTCGGAAGTCCTGAAAATTTCTGTTGTATTTATATTGGTGCTGGCATTGTAATAGTCTCTTCTAGTGTCAATTGCCATGACGATTTCTTCCAGAGCTGCATTTCCAGCTCTTTCTCCGATTCCGTTGATTGAACATTCAACTTGGGTTGCCCCTGCTCGAATCGCCGCCAGGGAATTTGCAACTGCCATTCCCAAATCGTTGTGGCAATGGGTGGAAATATCTACATTTTCAATTCCCTTAACGTTGTCTTTTACGCCCTTTATCATTTGATAATATTCATCTGGCATCATATATCCCACTGTGTCAGGAAGATTTACAACTGTTGCTCCTGCTTCAATTGCTCCTTCCAAAATTCTATAAACAAATTCTGGTTCAGATCTGGAATAGTCCTCGCAAGAAAACTCTACATGGTTTATAAATTGTTTTGCATAAGCAACGCTTTCAACTGCCCTTTTATAGACTTCTTCTTCCGTCATTTGAAGTTTATGTTTCATATGGAGAGGAGAAGTTGCAATAAAAACGTGAATTCCCGGTCTTTTTGCATCTTTAACAGCCTCTACAGCTTTGTCTATATCTTCTTTTTTACAACGAGCTAAACTCAAAACTATAGGTTTAGTCACTGTGCTGGCAATTTCTCTTACAGCCTCAAAATCCCCAGGAGAAGAAGCGGCAAACCCTGCCTCAATAACGTCAACTCCCAAAGTTTCCAGTTGTCTTGCAAGCCTTCTCTTTTCAGTTAAGTTCATGCTACATCCTGGAGATTGTTCTCCGTCTCTTAATGTAGTATCAAAAATTTTTATCATAATTTCCCCCTAAAATAAGTATAAAAAAACGCCTCTTTTATTAGAGACGTTGAAAACGCGGTACCACCCTATTTATCCATTACAAAAAATGGATCCCTTAGTGCAAAGTAACGCTTAGCTTACGTATAGTTTTTAGTCTATATGCTCTGGAACGAGAAATGTCCTTTGTTCATCTTCGGCTCTCACCAAATGCCGATTCTCTGTATAATTCCTCTAGACATGCTTTCCTTCATTGCAAATATTGTTACTTATTCTATAAAAGTTTTTATACATTGTCAAGAGAAAAAATTAAAATATTTCAATATTACTAAAATTTAATATTATTTATTCCTAGTTTCTTCTTTTTTGGCGTCAAAAATTTCCTGTCTTGCGATGTTCTTTTCCTTTTGAGTACTTTCCCAATGTATCACAACGGCGATGAATATACGAATAACAACCAATGCGCCGACGTGAATTAACTTGTCTATGGAATTTTCTACTAAAGTTCTAAGAATTTCCGCAGCTAGAAAAATTTCTAGAGCAGTAGAGAGCCCACTATTTAACAATAAATCCTTTTCTGCAAGTATAAAGTTAAACTTCTCTACAAGTATCAAATCTGAAAAACTTCTTAAAACGGCTATAACTACAACCACCATGCCTAAAAATTCAATTACAGTTGCAATTGGTGGAACGATTTGTATAAATAAATTCTCCAATGTATCCTCCTATAAATTCAATATCCAACATATTATAACATAATATACTAAAAAATGAGGGTTCAAATTGTAATCTAATATTAACTTTTTGCCTTTCCAAGACGTGATATAATAGTTTCGGTGATAAAATGAAAAAGAAAATAATTACATTAATAATAGTGGGGATTTTAATGATTTCCAGCGTTTCTATGGCATCTAATAACGTGGAAGCCTTGGGAAGTCCCCAAAAACTTACTCTAAACCACAAGGATACAGAAACCATTGGATTTAATATTTCCGATTACAACTATTACAGACTTAGAGATCTTGCAAAGATTTTAAAATCAGAAGGTTTTAATTTTAGCCTGTGGGGAGATAATAAGGAAATCAAAATAAATCAAAACGAGATTTATGACGAAAAAGAAACTAGTCCCTTGGAAAATAAAGTGGGATTAAAAAAGACTGCAATCCCAAAGACAATGACAATTTCAGTTTCAAAGGATGGAGAAACTAATAGGACGATTTTAAGGGCATACAACATCGACGGATATAATTATTTTAAACTTAGAGATGTTGGAGAACTTCTTGGCTTTGATGTGAAATACGAAGAAAGTAAAAACGAAGCCCAAATGTTTACAAAAAACACTTTACCAGCACCTTCAACAACCCCTACAACACCAAAGCCAGTTGGAAAAGTCATTCTAGGAAATGAGAGATTAATTGGGGAGTTTAGCCATTTAATCAGGGGAAAAAACGTCGGGCTAATTACCAACCAAACGGGAATTGACTCCAATGGAATTCGAACTGTGGATAAATTAGTAGAATTTCCAGAGACGAAACTTTTGGCAATTTATTCTCCAGAGCATGGACTGGACGGGAAACAAAAAGCAGGAGCTTATGTCTCCAGTTATAAAGATGAAAAGTTAAATTTGCCAGTTTACAGTTTGTACGGTTCCACTAGAGAACCTAGCAAGGCGATGTTAAGGGGAATCGACGTTTTAATATTTGATATTCAAGATATCGGATCTAGAACTTACACTTACGTTTCCACAATGAACTATGCCATGAAAGCGGCAAAAAAAGAAGGCATAAAATTTGTGGTCCTAGACAGACCGAATCCTTTAGGGGGAGAAATCGTTGAAGGTTTTATGCTAGAGGATAAATACAAAACTTTTGTAGGCGTTGATAATATGCCAATGGCACATGGAATGACTATTGGAGAGTTGGCGAAATATTACAACAGATCCATTGGAGCAGACTTAGAAGTAATTCCAATGATAAATTGGTCCAGGTCCATGATTTGGCAAGACACTGGACTTCCCTTTGCCCAAACGAGCCCGAACATTCCAAATTTAGAATCCGCCTTTAATTATATGGCAGCGGGAATTGGAGACGGAACCGGACTTGGCCAAGGAGATAAATTCACTTGGGTTGGAGGAAAGAAAATAGACTCCCAAACTTTTGCAAGAAAATTGAACTCTTATAACCTTCCAGGAATTAGATTTACCCCAGAAAACAAAGGGGAACGAGGCGGAGTTAGACTTACGATTACTGATTATCACAAGTTTAATCCTCAGCTAACGGGAACTTATGTCTTGGCAACGGCAAATCAAATTGGAGATATTAACATTCCAAGGGAAAACAATAAAGTTATTCCCATGTTTGAAAAAATCCACGGAAGCGACAGAATGGGAAATGCCCTTTTGAGAAAAGCAGACCCAGAAGAAATTGTAAATGAGTACCAAAGGGAACTGGAACAATTTAAAAACATTAGAAAACAATATTTAATATATAATTAAGTTTAAATCCAAGGAAATTTCTCTTCCTTGGATTGAGCGTGTTGACAAACATATTTTAATAGGTCTTAGATAATATCGTTTTGAGAGCATTACTTGGCCTGCCGGCCTCGAGGGCACTCGAAAAGCGATTTATCAAGACCATTGTCTATAGTACGAATCCAAGGAAATTTTTATTCCTTGGATTTTTCATTTATAAGGAATACTTAAGTTTTTCTTAACAATAATCATTTTCCTATATGATATAATGACAATATAATATCAATTAGGAGAGTGGCATATGGGCATTTCGAAGAAAATTTTAATTTTATATGTTTTGATTAGCTTACTTATATTTTCTGCTTGTGAAGAGAAAAATGACTGTGTAATTAGTGATAATTATTGGCAAACAGATCCCAAGCTTGCTATGGTGCTAAACGATGATATAAGCATAAAAAACGTTTTTCATTATGAAGAATTCTCAATTGACAAAAATAAAAATGGAACTAAAAAAGTGCTTCATAATTCTGATATGAAATTACTTAAATATGAAATCATAGCATATAGAGAAACTTCAGATGAAAAAATAATTATAATTACTTTTGATGAAACATATTCTACTGGATTTATATCAAAGGATATCTTTAAAAAGAATTTTTCTACAGACTCTAAAGAAATGATAGAATTTGGCGAATATGCATTTGTAAAAAGTGGAACGCATATATATAGCGAAGAATTTAATATAGAGAGAACTGTAGAAGGGCATCAGTTGGAATCTCTTCCAGTGGGGAAAATACTAGAACGAGGAGATACTAATTACAAAATTTCCTATAATCCAGACGGAACTTGGATTGTATTAGTAAAAAAAGAGGATTTGAAATATGATGGAATCTTTAGGACAGAATCTACAAACGCGTTTACTATATAAAACATCTCATGTATTAAAAACGATTCGCAATTTTATCATACTCCAAATAAAAAGCTAGATTTTTATATCTAGCTTTTGTTTATATTTAAGATTATTC
>JAEZYW010000206.1 GCA_023418835.1 Bacillota bacterium
ACGTGTGGTGTGAGAGGGGAAATTTTAATTTCCCCTACTCGATTATGATATTAAATAAGTACTTATTATGGGGAAGGATTTTATTTAAACATTATTTGTCAAAATAAAATATTCTATTTTATAGGAGGGTATTAATGAAAAAATACATAGCGATTTTGATGGCTTGTTTAATGTTAGTTAGCCTTGTAGCTTGTGGTAATGGTAAGAAAAATGAAAGTACGGAAACGGGAACTGAATCGGCATCAGGAGAAACTAAAGTATTAAAAGTTAGTACGAAGTTTGTTGATGATGAGCAAACTGCAATTTCTTTAAAGAAAGTTGTAGAGAACATTAACGAGAGAGCAGGAGGAAGCTTGGAACTTCAACTTTTCACAAACGGGATTTTGCCAATAGGAAAAGATGGAATGGAACAAGTTGTACAAGGAGCAGATTGGATTTTAGTAGATGGAGTTAACTTCTTAGGAGATTATGTCCCAGATTATAATGCTATTACTGGACCGTTCTTATATCAAACTTTTGATGAGTATTTTGCTGTCCTAGATAGCGAAATTGTTGAAAGATTAAATAAAGAATCAGAAGATTTGGGAATAAAAGTTTTAGGACTTGACTGGGTATTTGGTTTTAGAAATATGATGACTAAAAAACCTATAATAACTCCAGAAGATATGAATGGTTTAAATATTAGAGTTCCAAACAGTCAACTTTACACTTATACAATTGAGGCAATGGGAGGAAATCCAGTTTCAATGCCATATCCTGACACTTATGCAGCTCTTCAACAGGGTGTAATTGATGGAGTTGAAGGATCAATTATGACTTACTACGGAACTGGTCAATATGAAAATGTTAAGGAGTATTCTTTAACTAATCACTTGCTAGGCGTTTCTGCAATTACAATTTCTACAGACGTTTGGAATAGTTTGACAGAAGAACAAAGAACTATTATTCAAGAGGAATTTGACAAAGGCGGTCAAGACAATCTAGAAGAAACTATTAAACTAGAAGAAGAATACGCAGAACTACTTAAAGCGGAAGGCGTAAACTTCTATGAAGTAGAAGCTAAAAAATTTATGGATGCTGCAGCTCCGGTATTTGATAAGTTCGATAAATGGACACCAGGAATTTATGAAGATATTATAAAAGTGTTAGACGATTATCATGCCGCAAATTAGTGAGCAAAAATCCTAGGGGATGTTGAGTATGAATAAACACTTAAAGAATTTTATTGACAATTTTGAATTGTATTTAGGGAGTGTCTTTATGACTATTACTTCGGTATTAGTCATAATGACAGTCTACACTAGATATTTCTTAAAGTTTACTTATTTTTGGGCAGAAGAAGTAGCTGTTGGGGCTTTCGTATGGGTCATATTTTTAGGACTTGCTAACAGTTATAAAACTAATTCTCTTATTGGAGTTGAGGTATTAGTAAACTTATTGCCCAAAAAGGGAAGAAGAGTTCTAGATTTCTTAACTTCAATCATTATTGCTGTAATCTCAATTACGATGTTGTATTTTAGTTATAAATACGTAATTAGTTCTAAAAAAATTACGGCAGCTTTAGAAATATCTTATGATTATATAAATGCTAGTATTATTGTTTCTTTTGCTTTAATAACAATTTATTCTATAATGAATGCCGTTAAAGCTTTTGCTAAGATGCTAGTTAAAGACGATGGAGAATTTGAGGATGAAAGGGGGATTTATTAATGGAGTCAATAATACCAATTTTTATTTTATTTCTTCTTTTTTTCTTAAATGTGCCAATTGCGTTTTCATTAATGGGTTCATCGTTATTTTATTTTGTATTTATTAACACGTCTATGCCGATGGAAATGGTAATTCAGCAATTTGTAACTTCAATTGAATCCTTTCCCTATCTAGCAGTGCCATTTTTTATAATGATGGGTTCAATTATGAATTACTCTGGAATAAGTGAAGCTCTAATGGATGTAGCCAACGTTTTAGTTGGTCACACTAGGGGAGGATTAGCTCAAGTTAACGTGTTACTAAGTGCTTTGATGGGTGGTATTTCAGGATCGGCTAATGCGGATGCGTCAATGCAATCTAAATTATTAGTGCCAGAGATGGTTAAGAAAGGTTTTTCTTTACCATATTCTGCTGCAGTAACAGCAGCTTCTTCAGCAGTTAGTCCGGTAATTCCGCCAGGTACAAACCTGATTTTATACGCTATTATTGCTGGAATACCTGTAGGCTCCATGTTTTTGGCGGCATATGGTCCAGGAATTTTGATGACTATTGCCATGATGATTGTGGTTCATATGGTTGCAGTTAAGCGAGACCAAAAGCCTAGTATGGAGAGAAGGGCTACGGCAGGGGAAATAGTAAGACAATTTATAAAGTCGATTTGGGCCTTGTTGATACCTTTTGGACTTATTATGGGTATGAGAATAGGTATATTTACGCCAACAGAAGCCGGTGCAATGGCAGTTGTATTTTCTATATTTGTCGGATTTTTTATTTACAAAAAGCTAAAATTAGAACATTTGCCTATAATTCTTATGGATACCGTTAAAAGTACTGGAGCAGTAATGATTATTATAGCTAGTGCAAAAGTATTCGGCTATTACTTAACTTTAGAAAGAATTCCCCAACTTATCACAGAAGGTTTAGTTGGGATGACAGACAATCCTTTTGTATTGTTAATGGTAATGAATTTGCTATTATTGTTTATAGGTATGTTTATTGAAGGTGGAGCAGCCCTTGTAATTCTAGCTCCGTTACTAGTACCAGCAGTTAAATTGTTTGGAATAGATCCCTTGCATTTTGGCATGATATTTATTGTAAATATAATGATAGGTGGATTGACTCCGCCATTTGGTTCGATGATGTTTACCGTTTGTACCATACTCGGGGTCAAGTTGGAGGACTTTATAAAAGAAATTATGCCATTTATAATTAGTCTTATAATAGTCCTGATTTTGATAACTTACTCTGAAAGTATTGCACTATTTGTACCTAAATTATTGGGAGCATTTTAATGGGAAATAAAAATTTTTCTTTAGAAAATAAAAAAGTTTTTCTTTTAGATATGGATGGAACCATCTATTTAGGAAATGAACTTATAGAAGGTTCAATTGATTTTTTAGATAAGCTAAAGGAAACGGGAAGAGATTATTTATTTTTAACTAATAATGCTTCTAGAAACAAAGACTTGTATGTGGAAAAGTTAAAAAAACTAAACATAGAGGTCGATAGGGAAAAAATATTTACTTCTGGCGAAGCTACGACAATATTTTTAAAAAAGAAGAAGCCCAATGGGAGAATATTTTTATTGGGTACTGAAGCTTTGGAAGAAGAATTTTTGAAAGAGGGTTTCATCTTAGAAAAGGAAAGAGACAAGGATATCGATTTTGTTGTTTTAAGTTTCGATACGACTTTGACATATGAAAAAATTTGGATTGCTTGCGATTATCTTTCTAAGGGAATAGAATATGTAGCAACTCATCCGGATTTTAATTGCCCATTACCAGAGGGAAAATTTATGCCAGATGCTGGTGCAATGGCAGCTATGATTGAAGCTTCCACTGGAAGGACTCCTAAAGTAATCGGAAAACCCAATAAAGAGACGGTGGATAGCATAATTGAAAAATATGGATTTTCTAAAGATGAGATTATTATGGTTGGAGATCGACTGTACACAGATATAAAGATGGGAAAGATATCCAATATATCAACAGCATTGGTTCTCAGTGGAGAAACTACATTGGATGATTACAATAATAGTAATGTAAAAGCCGACTTGGTACTAAACTCTGTAAAAGATTTTATAGGGTTATTATAAAATAATATAAGGCTAGAGAAAAAGAGAGCCGCGATTATACTTTAAAAAGTATAGTTGCGGTTTTGTTGTTAAAAGTTAAAAAATTAATTAGAAAGTGGGATACAATGACAAGTTATTATGAAATATTATTTAGATTAGTCTTGTCTGCTATAATAGGAGGAGTAATCGGCTTAGAAAGAGAATATGGAAATAGACCTGCAGGGTTGAGAACCCATATGTTAGTTACCACAGCTTCAGCTTTGATAATGCTTATTTCTGTTGAAGGTTTTAATGACTTAGCAAATCCTGGTGATCCAGGTAGAATTGCTGCTCAGGTTGTCAGCGGAATTGGATTTTTAGGTGCTGGAACAATTTTAAGAACAGGATATAGTGTAAAAGGACTTACGACAGCTGCAAGCTTATGGGCTTGTGGAGGTATTGGATTAGCACTTGGAAGAGGGTTTTATATTGGAGGTCTTACTGCTGCTGGAATAATCTTTCTTTCTCTGTCCAGACTTAATTTGGTAGAACACAAGATTCACATTAAAGATAGAAAGGTCTTAAGAGTGAAATGTATAGAAAGACCAGGAATAATAGGGGACTTAGGGACTTTAATGGGTCAAAACCAAGTTTTAGTTAAAGAGATAATTTTTGGAGATAAAATTGATGATAGTTTAGAAGCAAATGATGAAGAAGACATGGTTGAAATTAAATTTTACTTAGTAATACCAAAACATTTTGATGAGTCAACTTTTAGTGCCATGGTTTCTAATATTAAAGGTGTAAGATCCGTCAAGTGGATGTAATTACTTTAGCAGGAGGAATATATGCATGATGTAATAATTATCGGCGCAGGCATTACAGGCTCTCTTATTGCTAGAGAGTTGTCAAAATACAATCTAAAAATCGCCGTTATAGAAAAAGAAAATGATGTATCCAATGGAACCACAAAGGCAAACAGTGCCATTGTTCACGCTGGATACGATGCAGCACCGGGTTCGTTAAAGGCTAGGTTTAATGCCGAAGGAAATGCCATGATGGATAAACTTTGCCAAGACCTTGATGTGCCCTTTGAAAGAATCGGGTCTTTGGTTGTAGCATTTTGTGATTTGGACATGGAAACAGTGGATCAAATTTACGATAATGGGGTCAAAAATCAAATTCCAAATATTAAAATATTGGATAAAGATGAAGTCCACAAAATGGAACCTAATTTAAGCGATGAAGTAGTGGGGGCTTTGTATGCAGAAACTGGAGGTATAGTAGGACCTTGGGAGTTAGCAATTGCTGCATTAGAAAACGCTATGGATAATGGAGCAGAACTTTTCTTAAATAGTAAAGTGGTTTCAATAGAAAAAAAAGAAGATTACTTTAAAATAAAAACTTACAATGGAGAATTTAAATCTAAATATGTAATCAATTGTGCAGGAGTATATGCAGACGAGATACATAACATGGTAGCAAAACCAAGTTTCAACATAAGACCGAGAAAAGGACAATATTATTTGTTAGATAAGATTGCAGGAAAGACTGTGAAACACGTGGTTTTTCAATGTCCTAGTGACTTTGGAAAAGGAGTTGTCGTCTTACCTACAGTCCATGGAAATTTACTTGTAGGACCAGATGCAAATTTTGTAGAGGATAAAGGGGATGTGTCTACAACTAGTGAAGATATGGAGTATGTGGCAAAGACTGCTTCTAAATCTGTCGTGGATATACCCTTTAGATCTGTTATAACTAGTTTTTCAGGCCTTAGAGCCAGTCCAAATACAGGAGACTTTATTATAGAAGAAGTTGAAGAAGTAGAAGGATTTTTTGATGTTGCAGGAATCGAATCTCCTGGTTTAAGTGCTGCTCCAGCCATAGGAAAATACGTTGCTGATATGGTTGTTAAAAAAGACGATTCCATTAAAGAAAA
>JAEZYW010000211.1 GCA_023418835.1 Bacillota bacterium
TCGCTAAACTCTCCAAAAAATTCCGCATTTTTTACGTTGGAAAGATCTGGCTCTATGGAATAGTCTGCCACCTTTGGATCTATTTTAGATAGTTGGAATGGAACTTCTATGGCTTCTTTTTCCAATTCTTCTAAATAGCTTACATCTGTCAGGCTAACTTCCACGACTTCTGGCGTTTCAGCTGGTTTTTCTTCTACAACCCTTTCTTCTGTAGGCTCTACAGTCTTTACCTCTTGTTTTTTACAACTTGTAAAAATCGAAAACAAGAGAATAAATGCCAGACCAAGAGCTATTTTCTTTTTCAATTCCATTTAATCGCCTCTCCTTCTAAAAACAATTTCTTGTAAATTCCTTCAATTTCCACTATTCCCATTTCTTTTGAAAAACTTGGCATCTCTATTAAATCTTCACTAGAATAGTGCTTTTCCACGGAAAAATTTCCCCACTTATAACCTCCAAAAGTGTAATTTCCGTCTATTCTTTTTTCTATGGACACAATCTCATCCAAACCGTCATTATCCAAATCCATCATTGTAAAATCCACTAAGGGATTACTCAATCTGCTCATTCTAAATTTTGGTTTTAATCTTTGATTTTCAAAGTCCAAATTGTATAAAAAGACCCTTCTAGCCTCTTCATCGTGGTGGGGACTGGTTTTGTAAACTCCAATTGCCAGTTCCATTTCCCCTCCATCCACATTGCAAAAATCTATTTTCCAAGGGTTCATTCCAGTAACGTCAACTGAAAATTCCCCCTCATTGCCGCTAACTTCGATCTCGTCTCCATATTCTCCGCCCTCTGAAAGGATGGTGGCTTTTTTGTCCTCGAAGGCAGTGGTGTCGATGACATTTTTTCCTATTCTAGTTTCCGTTAGGGGCTTTGCAATTTCCAAGGTGCTATCATATGCACTTTGAATCCTCGCCCTAGTGTATTCCCCAACTTCTTCGGATTTTTCTCCACCTTCTATAAATTCTTTGCACAAATGGGATTTGACAACTCTTCGTCCCTTCTCGCCATCTCTTAATCCCACCCACATTGGGTGATAAATCACGTCTTTTATTTTCTTTTCGTTTTCGTCAAAATTCTTTTCTAAAAGGATCTCATAGCAAATATTCTGTTCGCATCTTTCCCCATTTGGAATTGGCATCTCTTCCATTGCCATGGTCTCTTTTCTCTGGTTTGAAATAAAATTTCCACAAGAATAGGCTATAAAACCATCTCGTCCGTCTGTGGTTTTATAGATTTCCGTCGGTTGCACAACGTGGGGATGATTTCCAATGACCAAATCCCCTCCCCATTCCAACATTTTATGGGCAAACTCTCTTTGTTTGGAGTTTTGATTGGATTGGTATTCCCACCCCCAATGGGGATAAATTATAATAAAGTCACAGCCCAATTCCTTTAGATTTTCAATGTCTGATTTTACATTTTCTTCTATTAAAAGATTGACCATAGACTTTTTTTCTTCTGTATCTAATATGTAATCCAAGCCGTTTAAAGACTCGGTGTAGCCTAAAATCCCCAATTTAATGCCCTTTATTTCGACAATTTCATATCCCTTTTCTCCAGGTTTTTTCGTGCCGAACTGTTTAATTCCACTGGCCTCCATGGCGTCTATTGTGGTAATAATCCCTTCAATTCCCGTATCCAGAGAGTGGTTATTCATTGTGGATAAGGTGTCAAACCCCCCTTCTTTTAAACTGAAAAACACATCTGTTGGCGTGTTAAATGATGGAAATCCTGTGAGTTTTCTATTGGGATTGGTGGTGGATTCAAAATTTCCAATGGTCAAATCCGAATCTTTTATAAAGTCTTTAACTTCGCTAAAGGATTCTGAAAAATCGTATGTATCGTCAGGGTTTCTTGCATATCTAACTTGAGGCATATGAAACATTATGTCTCCAAAGACTTTTATTCTAATTCTTTCTATTTTTGCCTCTGGTTCAATTTCTTCTTCTTCCTTGGACACTTCTTCTATTTTTTCAATCTCCGTAGACTTTTCTACTACGGGATTTTGTCCTTTTTCTAAAATACAGGAAGTCAATAGGAAAATTAAAACCGACAAAAACAGATAAACTTTTTTGCTTTTCATAATATCACTCTCGTTCTTGTTTAGATAGTATCACAATATGGAAGGCATATGTTTACAAACTGGATACAAAAAATTATCTTCGACCTTTTTTGAATATGTTTCTTAACACTCTTCTAAATTTATTTAATTCCAATTTGTTAGTTTTCTGCCCAATTTCTAAGTTTCAATTCACTTAATTTCACAACATCATAATCCCTGATTTTATCAAAATCTTTATCCATTAAAATGCTCTTTGCCAAAAGGGATTTTACATATTCAGGTCTTTCTTCGGGCTTAATTTCTTTGTCCAAAGATTCTATACTGCTTGCCAATTTTTCAAAGGCAAGGGAGGCTTCTTCTAATTTTTCATTTTCCATTAGAATTTTTATGTGGTTTTGCAAGGAGTTAAATTCATATCGTCCCAAAATTCTAGAAATTTCAACGGATTTGTTACTCAATTCCAACGCCCTATCCCAATTTTCTTCTAATTCCAAAATGGCAAGGAGATTTAAAGTTTGAATAAGTCTTATTGCTGAATTTTTTAAATTCTTTTCCTGAGTTTCCTTGGCTTTTTCCTTTTCTCCAGTTAGAGTATAAAGGCTTCCAAACATTATGTTTTTATCCATGGAAAAATCTGGAAGTGACTCAATCATTTTTTCTGCTTTCTCGTATTCCCCCAACATTGTGTAATGTCCAACCAAAATTACTCTCGTCTTATAATCAAATTCTGGTATGCCACTTTCCAAAACCTCTTCATAAAGTTTTGAGCTTTCCAAATATCTCTTTTGGATATTTTCCTTTTGTAAGAGATCTTTTTCTAACATTGCAGTTTGAAATAAATTCCCCAAATAAAATTTTAAGGAAATGCTATTGGGATATTTATTTAATATTTCTTTGACATAGTCATGACCTACCTCAAAACCTTTTTCCACATACTTATCCACAGCCTTTTCCACAATGATATCCAACTCTGCCTTTGGCAATTCCAAATCAAAACTCGTTAGTTCATCTATGGTGATATCCAAGCTTCTGGCGATTTTGGGAAGTAAAACAATATCTGGATAGGAATTTTCAGTTTCCCATTTGCTCACTGCTTGAGTAGACACTCCCACAGAAATCGCTAATTCTTCCTGTTTCCAGCCTTTTTCAATTCTTTTAGATTTTATTTTTTCTCCAATTTTTAAATTCACATCTTCCACTTCCTTTCTTCAAATAAATTTTAATATTTACAGATAAGATTTTTAATGGAGGTGAATTTTAAAATTTTTCCAAAGAATCAACGACCAGTTGACTAAAAGTTCTCCACAGAAATTAATAGTTATCCACAATTAGAGACTCTCCACTTTCAAAGCCAATTCTCCAACCTGGGATCGCCCTTCCCCTTTCAGCTCTGGTGTTGTCTTCTAAAATTCCTTGTTCTTCAGGATTAAAATAATAGCAAAGCTCTATGGATTTTATGGTCTCCCCTTCGTATTCTTCCCTTCCTAAAAGACTAAATAAAGCTTTATGGGACGGTTCTATGTCAATATTTCTAGTGTCTTCTTCTATAACCTCAATCCAAAGTCTATCCATGGTGACGACTGCTCCATTTTTAATGCTAACTCTGGTGTAGGAAGTTTCCACTAATTTTTTGTTATATTTTTTTGTAAATTCAAAGGTTTCCACTTCTCCATTTGTAGTTACTTTTACTAATATTAAGTCTTCTGTATTAAATCCCTTATCAGAAATGAATTCCATTGCCAATTTTTCAGGGCTTATATTTTCTTTTGTCTTTTGGCTGTTGGTGTTTTCATAAAGAAGTCTTCGATTGTTTATTATGGAAATTTCTTCATCTCCCAAAGAGACTCTAGAGATGTCCTCTCCTTGTTCAACTCTTCCCTTTCCATCAAAAAATCTGTAATTAATTTCATCTGGAAATTCTTCTTTGTATTTTACGATCAAAGGTTTGATGCTCGTTGGAGATTTTGGGATTTTAGCATTTAATTTAATTCCAAATTTATTTAATCGATTTTCCAATTCAACAAGGGTTTCTTTGGACGCCAAATCGGGATTTTGGTTGTTTCTATTTACAACGTACAAAATCCCTAAACAAATATTTAAAACTAAGAGTATCAATATTAATCTAGTCTTGGTTTTTGACCAATCCAAAATAAACCTCCCTTTAGATAATCAATTGGTTTGGATATTAAAATAAAAGGTTTCGTCCTTTATTTCCACTTTCCAAGCAAGGCCCAGAGCTTCATCTGCACCCAAATCCGTATAGACTACAAATGCCTTTCCAATCTCTCCTAGGACTTCTTCATAAGTCAAATAATCATCTGGATTTTCAAAGAGCCTATCGTTTATATAATTTAAATTAGCTGCCACAATGGGTTTAAGTTCTTGGGTGGAATCTATTTCATTATATAAAACAGTTCCCCCAACGTCTCCCCTGAAAAGTTGGGAGTATCTTCTTATTTGTTCGTTAAATACGTCAATTTCAATATAATCCACAATGTCATCGTCTATTAACTCCACCTTGTAGCCACTGGAGTTTTTACCAAAAATTATTTTAAATCCTT
>JAEZYW010000215.1 GCA_023418835.1 Bacillota bacterium
CCCAAGCCGAAATTCCATTTAGAGACAAATCCCACAAATAAAGGAATCCCAATCATTGAAAGAGACCCAATTGTGTAGATTATAAGAGTATATGGGAGTATTCTAGAAAGGCCGTTCATTTTACTAGGATCTTTTATTCCCGTCTGGCTAATAATATTTCCGGCAGCTAAAAACAAAGTAGATTTGGAAACTCCGTGGGCAATTATGTGAAACATTGCAGCCACAAGACCCGGAAAATTTCCTAGGCCAATTCCCATGAAGATGTAGCCAATTTGGGCAACGGAAGAATAGGCAATTCTATACTTTAAATCCTCTTGTAACATTGCTAAAAAGGAGCCGTAAAGCATTGCGATGGTTCCCAAAATTAAAGAAATCCTCAAGGTGTTGTATTCCTTTACCAATTCCATTCCAAAGCCAACAAATATCATTTTTATAAATAAAATTACATAGCTCTTAAGGACAATTGCAGATAACATTGCAGAAGCACTGGAAGTCGCACTTCCATGAGCATCTGGAAGCCAAATGTGGAAAGGAAATAGGGCAGATTTAAAAGCTATCCCTATAAAAATAAATAATAAAGCCCTTCCTATTAAGATTTTATTTTCTTCTGGATTTAAAAGACTGCCAAAGTTTTCAATAGAAAAACTTCCAGTTATTCTGTAAATAATGACAACTCCAATTAGAAAAAATACAGATGCCATTAAAGATAAAAATAAATATCGAAGCCCTGCCCAAGTGCTTTCCTCCGTATTTTTTATCAAGACTAAATCCGCAGATAAAAAGGCGCTAATTTCCAAGGTCAAATAAATTACAATTAGATTGTCGAAGTAAATAATTCCGCAAAGGGAAGAAATTAAGAATAGGACAATTCCATAATAAATTGGAATATATGACTTTGACAGATCCAAACTTATAAAATCAAAGGACTCCCAAACTGCTAAACCCCCAATTAATATAAAGAAAAGGGAATAAAAATTTGTAAGATTTATACCTCCAAATAATGAGGACACTAAAATTATTCCAGCTAAGATTAAAGCTAAAATCGATATGATATTGTATTTTTTTGTAAGGAGAATTCCAACTCCTCCCATGGCCAAAATTGACATTATTAAAGGTATCATATCTCTATCCTAAATTTAATATTCCTTGAAAAATCCCCTCTAGCAAGGGTGCGTACAAAATTCCCAAAACTACATTCAAAATCCCCAATATTATAAGGGAAAACTTCCCAGCTCCCCTTGAAATAAAATCCAAGTTGAGAGTTTCATTCCCATCTCGTCTTCCAAACAAACTAATTATCACAGGAACGTAATACATCCCATTTAAAAGGGCGGAAATTCCCAAGGCTATTACAATAAAAATCATATAGGGAGAATCCAGAGCCCCGTCTATAAATAAAAATTTAGAAATAAATCCAGAAAATGTGGGAATTCCTATCATGGATAGACCTCCAATTGAAAAGACAATTCCCGAAACTTTGTCCACTCGACCCAGTCCCTTTAAATCCTCAATCTTTTTAGTATTTCCGATTTCCAAAAGATTTCCTCCAGATAAAAATAGCATGGACTTTGTAAAGGCGTGGGAGAGAATGTGAAATCCCGCCGCTGCCATTCCAAGGGTCGTTCCCATTCCAATTCCCAAAAATATGTATCCTATTTGAGCCACAGAAGAATAGGCGATCATCCTCTTTAAATCCTTTTGGATTAAAGCCAAAGCGGAACCGAAAATCATCCCCACAATTCCCAAAAACATTAGGATTGGAAAAACATCTAAAGAACTCACAACTTCAACTCCAAATAGTCTGTAGATAACTTTCATATATAAAATTATATATCCTTTTAAAACCACAGCCGATAGTATAGCAGATGCGGTAGAAGTCGCCGAACCATGGGCATCGGGTAACCAAGTGTGGAAGGGAAAAAGGGCTGATTTTACAAAAATTCCAACGGACATTAACACAAAGGCCGAAGCCAAAGGAGAAAGGAAAGATTCTGGCATCAAACTAATTGCCTCTTTCATATAGGACATGGAAAGATGTCCCGTCAAAGAGTATAGGGTGGAGACGGAAAATAAAAATATTCCAGAGCCTAAGATGGTCATTACAAAATATTTTATAGTCGCCTTTATGGTATCCCCAGATTCCTTTGCAACTACAATTCCACAAGCGGCAATGGCGTTTATTTCGATAAAGACATAGGCCGTGAAGATGTCGTTTGTGTATATCAAAGATAAAATCGAAGCTAGAAGGAGATTTAAAATTAGATAAAAGTACTTCTCCTTTTGGGGTTTTATGTCTTTTTGGGAGGTCCTATATCCCCCAAGTATAGACAAAATCATTACAAGACTTAGCCCAGAAGCCATAATACTTTCAAAAAGTCCACTTCTAAGTTCGTTTGAAAAAGGGGCGGAAAGATATCCTAGTTGGTAAGTAAAATATCCCCTTTCAGAATTTAATAAGAAAAAAGTCAAAGTCAAAGACATTATAAATACAAGGATAAAAGAAAAAACCGTTATAAAAAACGCCCTTTTCCTATCTCCAAATAAGGGAATTATCAAGGCTGATAAAATTGTTATCAGTATTGTCAAAAATGGAATATGTATAAAAATTTCCATTCCCAGCTCCTTTAAATAATATTATCGTCTAAATCTAAAGTACCAAATCTGTCGTAATAAAGCTTTATCAATCCCAGTGCAAAAGCGGTCATACAAACGGATACGACAATTCCCGTAAGGACTAAGCCACCGGGAAGTGGATTTACAAAATTGGAAACTTCCCCAATGGAATCGTCTACAATGGGAACGGCTCCACCTTTGACATATCCCTTTGTCGCCAGATACATAAATATTGAAACGTCTATTATATTCATCCCAATTACTTTCCTAATTAAATTTCTATGTAAAAGCATAATGGAAAAACCCACTCCAAATAATATAACAGAAACAGCCTCATAATAATTAATAAATATCCCCATCATATATCCCCCCTAGAAAAAAGAGCATAAATTCCATAAATTCCAAAGGAAACAACTACCCCAACAGCTATATTCAAAGGCAAAATTACTCCTGCGCTTAAAATTTTCCCGGGAACGCCCATGGGAATTTTGCTGGGAAGTCCCGAAGCTCCGGTAATAAAAGAATATCCCTTTAAGAGTGCGTAAAAAATTAAAGAGGAAGAAGTAAGGAGGGTAAAAACTTTGAAATTTAAAAATTTTTGTAATTTCTCCACGCCAAAAGCAGTGGTATATAAGATAAATCCCGCTCCTAAAATAGTTCCCCCGGAAAATCCTCCTCCAGGAGAAAGATGGCCGTTGAAAACCACATAGATTCCTAAAATCATTATGAAGGGAAAGAGTATCTCCACAATTGTCTTTAAAATTTCGTCATCTCCCATTATTTTTTTCATAAGATCTTCTCCTTGTCTTTTTTAAGCAACATCAAAAGTCCAACTAAAGCTGTGAAAATCATAATCGCTTCCCCGAAAGTATCAAAGGCGCGATAATCTAAAATTACTCCTGCCACTAGATTTAATGCACCAGTGTCTTCCATTCCCATTTCCACATATCTATTGTAAACTTCGTTAAAAACTGGATTTGAAATATCTCCAAAAGTCGGAAGTTTGGAAACTGTATTTAATAATAAAATTATAATTACTAAAGTAATAGCAAGGCCCACAGCGTTAAAGAGTTTAGAATTTTTCTTTTCAGGCTTTTTGTCAAATCCAATATTTTCAAACTCCTTTAACTCCCCTACACTACTCAATGTGATAAAAAAGAGTATAGAAGTTATTCCAGCGCCAACTGCAGCCTCGGTTATTGCCAAGTCGGGAGATTTAATAATCATCCAAACTATAGACATGACCAAACTAAAGGTGGTGTAGATTATAATTGCCGTAAGATTTTTCTTTGTGAAAAACACTGCCAAAGCCGTTCCAAAGAGGATCAAAAATAACAGTCCTTCAAAATAATGAATCATCATTCCCCCACCTTTTCATATGGATTTTCCAAATCTTTATTAGTTATAACTTCCGTTTGGGCAATTAAATGGGTCGCCACAGGATTGGAAAGCCACAAAAACACAACTACTAAAAGAAGCTTTAAACTCGTCGTTGTAAATCCAGAGTAAAACATAAGTCCAACTATAATTAATAAAGACGCCAAAGTATCGCATTTGGCAGCGACGTGGGCTCTGTTTAATATGTAGTCAAATTTAAACAGTCCAAAAGTCGCAATGGCAAATACAAATATGCCGAGAAAAATAAAGGAAAATGCCAAGATAATTCTAATCGTCTCCATTTAAATCTCCTTTCTTTTCCTTTAAGTAATCCTTTAAAAACAACCTAGCCAAAACTACGACGGACAAAAAGCTGATTCCCGAATAAACTAAAGAAGCATCGACTAAGTAAGGCTTTTCAAATAAAACTGCCAACATACAAATCAATACAATTACCTTCACATTTATTACGTTTACGCTGAGGAGGCGATCTGTAAATCTAGGGCCAATTATTCCTCTAATTAGGCAAAGTATTATAGTTATTCCTAAAATAATCATTCCAATTATCAATATTTGATTTCCCAAACCCATTTCAACCCTCCATCCTTTTCAGTTGTTTTACAAAAATAGAATCCTCAATATCCTCTAGATTTTCTTCCGTCAAAGCGTGGATATAAAGCTCATTTTCATTCATTGCCACCGTTATGGTCCCTGGAGTTAAAGTTATGGAATTTGCCAAAGCCACCATGGAAATTCTAGATTTTAAATCGACTTTTATAAGCTTTAAAGTTGGAGAAATCTCGGGATTTTTGGACAACACCAATTTTATTACTTGGATATTTGCTTTTATTATTTCGACAATTAAAATCCCAAAATATTTTAATATTAAAAAAATCTTAGAGAAGGCTTCTTTCTCTAAATCTGGAGTAACTCTCAGTATTTTGTAGGAAAACATTGTCACCAAGGCGCTAAAAAAAGCCCCAAATAAAACTATCTCTAGGGTTATTTTTCCGTTTAATATTATCCAAAATAAAAATAAAAACGTAAAAATCATATCCACCATCCTATTCACAAGGAAAAATTTCCTCTCAGGTTTTATCTGCGACCTAAATACGATTATGTAAATAAGCTGTCAATTAAAAAAATTTATTATAATATCTCTATAATAAATTTTATCACAAGAAAGAATGGGATTCAAATAAGGAAATAAAAAACGCCAATTAAGGCGTTTTAAAGTGATGATAAACATATTTAAAAAATCGAAGTAGGGTTTGCGTTCTCCCCCATACCAAATTCCATCGCATCGGTACCCATGGGAATGCGTCCCCTACAATCGCCAATGCGTAACCTATTGAATCTTTTCAGTTAATCCGTGGGGGATTGGGTTCCACGCCACCCGAATATTACTACTATCTTTCGTATCCAGTGAATCCAGAAAAATCAAAATCCGTATCTTCCTTTGAAATCCAAACAGAATGAGCCCCTCCAGCTTGGGGAATTAAAATCTTATCCTCTTCTATTTCCTCAGCAACTGTGTAAAATCCGTCAGTTTGGATCAAAGTAACTTCTCTATTTGTTACAGTTTCAGTCCCTTTAATCTCTCCTGATTTTACGTGAAATGCTCTAGAATTATTTTCAAAGTCTTCAGGAGTTGGATTCAATATTAAATTCTCTAGAGGGATGTAGCCCTCTTCTTTATTGAAATCCAATGGCGCATCCCCAAAATGTCTAATGACATCGACATAAGCCATTCCATCTTCTACCTTGTAAATGTAAACCACGTCTCCCTTGCGAAGATCTTCTGGAGTTTTCTTATCTGACTCAACTCTAGATAAGTCTGTATCAATTAAAATTGCATACCTATCTCCTTCTAAAGTTTCGGAAGGTTTTTCTTCAGGCTCTTTTGAAATTTCCTCTGGAGTTTTCTCTTTTCCTTCTTCCAAAACTTCTGTTTCAGTTTTAGTCTCCTCCGGCTCCACCTTTGTAACCAAATCTCCACAAGAAGTTAGGACTAATAAACCCGCCATTAAAAGGCTTATTAACAATAATATATTTTTAAATTTTCTATTCATATTTCCTCCTAATTTAAAATCCTTTAATAAATTATATGATAAATATTATACTTATGAGTTACAAAATAGTAACTATCTGACAAATAAAAATCAGCTAAATTTCTCTAGCTGATTTTAGGAGATCGACAGATAACTAGAAACTAGTTTCTTGATTGTAAGGTTGAAAAGTTATATCCGCAGTGTTTGCAGCTCCATTTCTGTAATACTCTATTGTCGCCGTATCTCCGAAACTATATTTAGTCATCTTGGTTTGTAAAGTCTTAAAAGATTCTATCTCTTCCCCGTCAATCTTAGTTATTACATCGTTAGGTTGGAGCCCAACTTTTGCAGCTGGAGAATTTGGAAACACTTCCGCAACTATAATTCCACTTTCTGGAACCAAATCTATGTTAAATTGTTTTTCGTAAACTTCTAAATCTACTCCCTTAACTCCAATGGTAACCCTTTCGAAAGTCCCAGTCTCTACCACTTGTTCAATTATGGGTTTGGCAGAATTGATGGGAATAGAAAATCCTAAACCTTCACCAGAAGAAATCTTTAAAGTGTTTATTCCAATTACTTCCCCTTGTCCATTTAACAAAGGTCCACCGCTGTTACCCCTGTTAATTGAAGCGTCAGTTTGTATTAGATTTTGCATCTCTGTTCCTTGTCCACTCACAGTTCGATTTAATCCAGAAATATAACCGGCTGTAACCGTTCCGTGAAACTCTAGGGCAAAGGGATTTCCAATTGCAATGGCTTGTTCGCCGATAACTAACTCATCAGAATTTCCAAGCTTCACTGCCTTAAGGGGCCTTTCTGGCTCCACTTTTAACATTGCAAGATCCATTGCGCTGTCACTCCAAAGGACTTTCGCCGGCAATTGAGTTCCGTCATTTAAAACAACTGCAACCTCATCTGCATGGCCACCAGAGGAATATCCCGAGTTGGGATTTAAACTAGCGATTACGTGGTCATTTGTCATAATATATCCTCTTTCGTCTACGACAAATCCACTTCCCATAGCTTGAGCCCCGTATTGTCTATTGAAAACATCTCTCATAATCGTCGTAGTAGTAATTCCCACCACGCTATCTAAATTTGATGCGGCAACTGCAGAGACAGTAGTGACTTCATCTTTTGCATTAATTGTGTAAGAAGGCGGCGTGCTGGCTACAGTTGAGTAATCTATTCTGTATTTATCATATGCTAGTTTTGCACCAAAAGCTCCTCCCAAAAGAGAACCTATTAGTGAAAATACTAAGGCAAAAATAATTGTGCTTCCTCTTCCCTTGGATTTCTTTTCTTTTTTATTTTCTATATTGTATTCATTTTTGTACCTATCGTATCTATTTTCATAATATCCATTGTCGTATTCTCTTCTTCTACGATAAGAACTATTTTCTTCTTCAAAAGAATCCTCCGATAATCGGAAGGTGGTTTCCCCTGAACTTTGGTCTATTTCATCGTTTCTATCATCTCTAAAATCGTCGTTCATAAAATCCACTCCTTAAATAATTTACGACAAAAATAAATTTTAAATCTTGAATTTATTATACCCTTTTAAATTTATGTTACAAATGAATTAAAGATGAAAAAATGGTGGTATTTATGTTATAATCAGTTGAGAAGGGGGAAAATATGAAAGCAGTTGTTGAGTATATAAACCACAGTGGATATCTAGTAGAGACAGAAAATCACATACTGTTAGTTGACTATGTCAAAGGTGAATTGCCAAAATTCGATAAACCAACCCTTGTAATTTCGACACACGCACACGCAGACCACTTCAACGAAGAAATTTTAGACATTGAAGGGCCTGTTAGAATTCTTTTGAGTTCTGATATTAAAGAAGAACACAACTTAAAACATCAAAGCAATGTTTTTTATATAGAACCAAACTCCAAAAGATTTGTTGGAGACTTTCAAGTGGAAACTTTTGGATCCACAGACCAAGGAATTAGCGTATTTGTATACGTGGACAATATTGGAATCTTCCACGCAGGAGATTTAAACCTCTGGATTTGGGAAGACGAAGATACCCAAGAAGACAAAAAAGATATGTCAAAACAATTTGACGATGAAATTAAAAAAATCAGAAGAAAAAATGTTGAAATCGCAATGTTCCCAGTGGACCCTAGGCTTGGAAGATACGCAACTAGCGGTGTGACATATTTTATGGATATTGTAAAGCCCACCTATCTTTTCCCAATGCACTTTTGGAACGATCCAACGGTTGCTGAAAAATTAAAAGATAGTAACACCAGTTTAAAAACAAAAATTTTTGTACCTGAACACGACAATCAAAAGTTTGAAATCGAGATTTAGGGTATAATAAAATCTGATTCTAAAAATGAACTTGCTAAAAAAGCAAGTTCACTTTAAAGAATTATTCTTTATGTTTGCGTAGCTCAGATGGATAGAGCGTTCGCCTCCTAAGCGAAAGGCCGTGGGTTCGACTCCCGCCGCGAACACCATAGAAATTTAGAGCAAGGTTGAAAAGACTTGCTCTTTTTTATTATCTGGAATTGTATATTAGGTTGAGTATAGAGCTACGTTTTGAGGAAAGATCTACGCTTCCGGAAGGGTCAGGCTGTGGGTTCGACTCCCGCCGCGAACACCATAGAATTAATAGCAAGATAGAAAAGGCTTGGTCTATCAGATAGACTATTATATGCGGGGTAAGTCAGTAATTAATTATTGACATATTTAGTGCTAATTTTTATAACTATTTAATGGAGAAAAAATGGAAACAAAAACGAAAAAGAAAATAATTATATTTTTGATAATTTTCACACCTTTTTTATGGAACAAATTAATGTACATTGTTGATTCTTATTATACGAGCTCGTTAACTCTTTATATCGCTGAAGTAATTTCAACTATATTGGGACTGCTTCTTTTGTATAAAACCTTAGACAGTTGATAGTTTATTTGGGTATTTGTAAAATAGTGTTGATAGATTAAATTTATAAGAATGTGAGTTTGTTTTTGTAAGGACTTCCAACTTTTTGATTTTAAAATTTCTTTTTCTAATTTAGAT
>JAEZYW010000209.1 GCA_023418835.1 Bacillota bacterium
CTTTTACCTGAAAAAGGATTGGTTATTCCTGGAGATGTGGTTATAGGAGCAGACTCCCACACTTGTACCTATGGAGCCCTAGGAGCTTTTTCAACTGGAATAGGCTCTACGGACATGGCAGCGGGAATGGCAACGGGAAAAGCTTGGTTTAGAGTTCCCAGTGCAATTAAATTTGTTCTTACAGGAGAATTTCAACCCTATGTCACAGGAAAGGATTTAATCCTTCACATTATCGGAATGATTGGCGTGGACGGAGCTAGATATAAATCCATGGAATTCCAAGGAGAAGGTGTAAAAAATCTTACAATCTATGACAGGCTTACAATTTCCAATATGGCAATTGAAGCAGGAGGAAAAAACGGAATTTTCCCCGTGGACGATGTTACTAGAGAATTTGTAAAAGAAAGAACCGATCGCAAGTGGAAAGAATTTGTAGCAGACGAAGACGCAGAATACGAAGCCACCTATGAAATTGATCTTTCTACAATAAAACCCACAGTATCTTTTCCACATCTTCCAAGTAATGCAAAAACCTTTGACCAATTTGGAGAAATTAAAATTGACCAAGTTGTCATTGGATCTTGCACAAATGGAAATATAAAAGATATGAGAGAAGCGGCAGAAATTTTAAAAGGAAGAAAAGTAAAAGACGGCGTTAGGGCAATTGTAATCCCTGCAACCCAAGAAATTTTTAAACAATGTATGCAAGAAGGAATTGCAGATATCTTCATTGACGCAGGAGTAGCCTTCTCCACACCAACTTGCGGACCATGTCTAGGGGGATATATGGGAATACTTGCCAAAGGAGAAAGGGCGGTTTCCACTACAAATAGAAACTTTATCGGAAGAATGGGAGATATCGGCTCCGAAATCTATCTAGCAAGCCCTGCCGTTGCAGCAGCTTCTGCAATTACCGGAAAGATAACAGATCCTAATACTCTAGAGGAGGTAAAATAATGGGAAAAGTTTTTAAATATCAAGACAACATTGACACAGACGTAATTATTCCAGCAAGATACCTAAACACAACAGATCCAAAGGAACTTGCAAAAAAATGTATGGTGGATATAGACGAAGAATTTGCACAAAAAGTTAAAGAAGGAGACTTTATTGTCGCAGGGGAAAACTTTGGATGTGGCTCTTCTAGGGAACACGCCCCCATCGCAATTAAAGAATCGGGAATAAAGTGTGTTATTGCCAAAAACTACGCCAGAATTTTTTACAGAAATAGCTTTAATATTGGACTTCCCATTTTGGAATCCGAAGAAGCAGTGGAAAAAATTGAAAACGGCGATGAAATAGAAGTAAACATTTCTACGGGAGAAATTAAAAATATAACCAAAAACGAAACCTATTACGCAAACCCAATTCCTGAGTTTATGGAAAAAATAATCGAAGCAGGTGGATTGGTGGAATACGTTAAAAACAAATAAAATACGCCATTAAAGGCGTTAGAGATTGCAATTTAAAAGGTCTTAGATAATATCCTTTCAAAAGAGGATTTATCCAGACCTTTATTTATTTTTATTTATGAATTTACAAAAAGTTTAGGTTTAATTTTTATTACTAAGTAAATTATTGTTCTTCTAATAAAAAATCTATCAAGTGTACAACTTTAATGCCCGAAATCCAACCCACTTGCATCCTATTTGCCGTCACGATAACTTGTTCATAATTATCTTTAATCTTTAATAAATTTTCAACTTCTCTATTGTCCAAATCAGGAATTTCATAAGCAACTTGGATGTATTTAATCTTATCTTCTCTAAAGCACACAAAATCAATTTCAAATTCATTGTATTTTCCTACAAAAACCTCATAACCAGATTGAATAAGTTTCAAATAAACTAAGTTTTCTATTTGTGATCCCCTATCAGAATCGGTTCTACCCAACACGCTATTTCTTATACCTACATCCACACAATAATATTTACCTAAAGTCTTAAGCTTTTCTTTGCCCCTTATATCATATCTTGTTGACTTATAAAAAATAAAAGAATCATTCAATAGTTCCAAATATTTTTCTATAGTATCTACACTAGACTTCCTTTCATTAGAAGATAAATAATTTGATATATTATTACTTGATACAGGCTGACCTATATTTCCCATTAAAAATGAGGACACCCTTAAAAGCAAATCTGAATCTTTTATGCCAGACCTCAATGCCACATCCTTAAAAATAATGCTGTTATATATTCCTTTTAATGCGTCATTTTTCAATGAAATGCTATTGGCTAATACAACGGAAGGAAATCCACCATATTTAATGTATTCATCAAAGCAATTATCTAGTTCTTTTGAATCTGAATAATCCTTAAAATCTAAGAATTCATTAAAAGACAAAGGATAAACCTTAATTTCCACATATCGTCCAGTCAAATAAGTTGCCAACTCACCTGATAATATACTAGCATTAGAGCCCGTTATATAAATATCACAATCGTATTTTACCCGTAATCCGTTTATAAGCTTTTGCCAATTTTCTACCTCTTGGATTTCATCAAAAAGAAAGTAGACTTTCTTATCTTCTTCAACATTTTCTTGGATGTATTTATATAAGCTTTCCCAGTTGTTTAAACTAAAGTTATCTGGATGTTCAAAATTCAAATAGATAATAGAGGCACTCTTAAAATTTGTTTCCAAATATTCCTTATACATCTGTAATAAAAATGATTTACCCGATCTTCTAACTCCAGTAATCACTT
This sequence comes from Bacillota bacterium, assembly GCA_023418835.1. GTDB lineage: Bacteria > Bacillota > Clostridia > Tissierellales > Peptoniphilaceae > Neofamilia. Next base: position 2,709 of record JAEZYW010000209.1, read on the forward strand.
TAATAAACTCAGAATCTTTGTATTCAATTAATTTATTTAAATAATTTTCTCTTATTATCAACTTTTTCACCTCTAATAATATTATATCAGAAGTTTATCGACTGTACTAGAAAAACTTTTGATTTTAAGAAGTTTGTCGACTGAATTAGAAAAACTTTTGATTTTAAGAAGTTTATCGACTGTACTAGAAAAACTTTTGCTATTATCTCAAGATGCCAAAGCTTAGAATCATAAGATACTACTTAAATTCATCACCTTCGGTGATGTCGGGATGCGTGGGAACGAAACCCCTACAAATGATGGTTTTATATAAAGTTTATTTGATTGGTTTAGATTATATTATTCCTGTGCTAAATCATTTTTCCACATTGGCGTCGTAAAAGGTTTTTCCTAACAAAAATACCATTAATAAAACCGCAGACAAAAGTACGGGATTTCCATTGAAAATAGTATTATAATCCGCCGATATTGAATTATAATATAAAACTATTCCTAGAATTATTGAAAAGATCATTATTATCATGCCTATTGTTTTCCAAAAATCCCTTTTAGCTTTTTCTCTCATTTTTCCTCCAATCGTAGCGCACGTTTCTATATATGTCTTAAACATGTTTACAGTTATTCCTATTTAAGTAGTTGTTTGAGATTTTTTTCTATTGTATATAAATAAAGCCATAACATACATTAGAATTGTGATAAAAGCATAAATCCCATTCATTCGATTCTGGACAAACAAAAATATAAAGATATAAGTGAGATTGATGTAAGTTGGAAATTTATAAATTAAACTCCCATATCTAATTTTCAAAAATAATGTCACTATTAATGAGACAATAAAAATCCCTATACCAAACAAAAATTAATGTCTATTAATAAAAAATATGCAGATATTAAAACCAATATACTGGGTAACCAAGCAATGTAACTTAATTTATCTCTTTCCATAATACCTCCGTTCATCTATCTAGCTTATCGCCATAGAATTTTGTGACTATTTTCCAATGCCGTCAATTAGAAATAAATTGACTGGTAAGATATAAGAAGCATCTTTTTCTTCAAATCTAAATTTTTCAACAGGTCCCTTTATTCTCTTGTTTACATCCTTTTTATTAACGCTAACAAAGATTCTACTGTAATAATAATTATCCTCATCTAAATCAAGATCAGTAAATACCGCAGGTATAAATTGAATATCTATATCTTCAATACTTTTTACATCTACAAAACCCATAATTGGATTTTTATAAGTCTCTTCTTTAAAAAAAGCTGTAAGTTCTACTTCAAATAAATCGCCATATGTTCGCTTGAAAACTTTTTTGTAGACAGGAACATCTCCATTATCACTAATAAAATTATTTTCATTTATCATACCACTTTTGCCCTCTTCAAATTTTCTATTCTCATAAATTTCAAAAAAATCACTATATTCTAAAGTACCGTATTCCACATTTTCATCGATGGTATAATCCATGGTTTTTTCCTTGCAACTCGAGAATATAAAAATTAGAAAAAGCATAAGCACCATTTTTAATATGTATTTTCTCTTGATATATTTGTATTTCAACCTCTGTTCTCCTCCTAAAATTTAAAATCCCCTAAATTAGGGCTCTATTCATTTACACTTTTATGATATTCCTCTAACTCTTTTAGATCAAAAATACCAAAATTGTCTATTTCTCCATTTTCAATTAGTTTTGAAATATAAGGTTTTTTGTAATCATTGGAATTTCTTTTGGAAAATAGAAGAAAATCCGATAGAGATCTGTGGAAATCTTCCCAATACTCCTTATCTTCATTGGAATAATTGTCTTCAATTTCTTTTAAAATACTTAGGATAAAATATTCGTAATACTCATTTTCTCTTACCGAATTTACTCCTGGCTCATTTTCAGTATTAATAAATAAGTTGACGGACTCCCTTAGATTTCCATAAGTTTTTATCAAATCAATTTTATCTCCTTTTTCAATAAAGTTACTTAATAAAGTCTCCGAGGTTTCGATTTTTTCCATAACTTCTTTAGAGTTTCCATATTTATTCCAATTATAATAATCAGTTTTCAATAGGTGAGTGTTTAATTTAACTAAAAAAGACAAGGCTAGAATAGCGATGATTATAATTAGAGATTTATTTCTGATTTTCATTGAAATCACCTCTAACTACACTTTTTTCTAATTCATTTTCCCAATGATAAATCCTTTCTTCCATCTTTTTTAGTTCATCATTTTTAAAGTTGAAATTAATCTTGCTATAAATCCTTTCTTCTTCTAAAATCAACTTTTAATCTAGTATGTAATCGTAGATCTTAAAATTATAGCCAGAATCTGAGACATTATTTTCTATTCTTTCATTTAAAACCCAAAAATTTTTTTCTTCAAACTTATAGCTGTTATAGACATTTAATCTAAAGCTAATATTTTCAAATAATACAATTATAAAAATTATTGCAGATAAAATTATAAGTTTTCTTTTAATGTCATCTTCTTAACTCTCTTTCGCAATCTATTAGTCTTATTCATCCCCTTCTGTGATGTCAAGATTGATAGGAACCCAACCCCGACACAGAATTATTATGACAAAATTTTTATCTATGAATTATAACAATATGTATAACATTTTTATCCCTTTGAAAAATATATAATTTTATCAGGCTGTTATCTTCGTAAACATATACATCATATTTGTCAGTATTTATAATTTTTTTTGATAAATTATCGATAATTTCTTGTTCTTTAAAGGTATATGAGGTAAATCTTTTTAATTTACTCGACAGAAATTCCACATTGTCACTTCGTTTTAGATTTCCCCTATCGTTTTTAAAGTTAATGAAATCCTCGTCTATCTCATCTGAAATAATAGATTTATAAAAATATTTAGTGTATGAAATTCCATCTTTTCCATCAAATTTTGATACTACTTCTTTATTTTCAAAACCTTTGGGAATGGTTAGTCCAGAGATAACATTAGTATTGGTATTGTTGTTAATTAAAACAAAAGCAAATATCAAAATAAGAACCATAAATATATACTTTTTTCTCATTATTTACCTCCAAAATAAACTTTATTATAATCACCTTCGGCGATTTCGGGATTGGTGGGAACTCATCCCCGACATATATACTACTCATAAAGAGAAAAAATTGCTATAATTAAATAAATTATATAAGAATTTCTTGTAGTCATTTTTAACTTTGAAACGTTGTATAAGTATGAACGCAATTTATTTAGTATTAAATGTTTATTGAAAGGTTGTTTTATATGTATTTAAAAAATTTAAGCAAAAAATTTTTCTTTTTTCATATTTTATTAAGCACAATATTTTTTATACTGAAAGTCTTTTTATTAGTAGCCACACCTATTTTAATTTTCAATAGAGCTGGAGATAACCTTTTTATTTTTGGTATCTTTAACTTTTCTATACTTTTAAATCATTATATTCACTTATCATTTCTTATACTATTTGTTATATTTATAATATCTTTTTTTAAGTATTTTAAAACACATCAAAGTCAATATTTATCGATCTTCTTAACATGTGTTTTATTTAGTATCACTAACTATCTTCTAATAAAGATAATCTACGATTCTGTATTATTTTAGTTTGCTATCAAGCCTCTGTTAAGTTACTTATTTTTTGCTATTTTTTTGGAATTAACTAAATTATTTTTCCTTTTTAAATTTATCAAATGCAATATTGACAATGCTCCATACTGTCATCGGTATAATTATTGAATCCATATTATTTGGATTGAAATGATTTCTTCTTAAAAAATAATATAAAGTAAATCCAGTTAAAATAAGTATAGAAGTAACAAAAAATTTTTTTCTCTTGAATTTAATATAATATAGAAGATGTATAAAAAACAATATAGCTAGTGTAATGTAAAAATATTTATCCATTT
>JAEZYW010000010.1 GCA_023418835.1 Bacillota bacterium
CGAAAGAGGAGTTTCAATAGAGGACTTACAATTTTCTGCTCCAGGAAAAAGTCTGGAAGATATTAGAGAGTCAATCGATAAAGCCACAATAATTGCAGACAGTTATAACGAAATATCCATGATTTCTCAAGTAGCTTTGGAAAAAGGAATAGTAGCGAGAATCGGTGTTAGAATAAATCCAAATTTCACTTTCGATTCAGAGGCACGGGTTTCTAGTAAATTTGGAATCGACGAAGATCAACTATTTGAGAACTTAGCTAGAACTAATTCTCTACCTAATATAGAAATAGTGGGAATCCACGTCCATTCTAAAAGTCAGGAACTAAACGAAGATATTATTTCAAACTACCATAAGAACGTATTAGACCTTGCACTGAGAGTCCAAGCTTCCTTGGGAAAAAAATTAGAATTTATAAATATGGGTTCGGGGATAGGAATTCCCTATGAAAAGTTGGAAGACGACGTGGAAGTAGAAAAAATTGGAAGAGAATTTAGAAGGCATTTTACAGATTTAAAAGAAAAGTTAATGCCCATTAGAGTTTATATTGAAACGGGAAGATATCTAGTAGGAAAAGCTGGACTTTATGTGACAAAAGTTAGGGATAAAAAAGTTTCCCATGGAAAAACAATTGTCATTTTGAGTAATACGCTAAACGGATTTTATAGACCTTCTATTTCTCAAATGATAAGTAACTACACCCAAGAGAAAAACCCAGTTCCGACAGAGCCCCTATTTACTTCCTATAATTCCACCCAAATTGGAGTAATAAAAGAAAACGAAGAAAAAGAAACCGTCACTCTCATGGGAAATCTTTGTACAGCCATGGATGTCATTGCAAAGGATATAGAGCTTCCTAAATTGGAAATTGGAGATATTGTAATTATGAATAACGCCGGAAGTTATTCCTATGTTTTAACTCCATTGCAATTTGCTTCCCTGGAAAAACCTAAAGAAATTTTTATAAGTTGCGAAGGAAAAATTATTGAGACGAAAGAAAAGACCGTTGTATATTAAAGGGGTAGAATATGACAAAAAAATTGTTAGTTTATAATATGCCAGAAGAGATGTTAAATAAAATCGAAAGCTTAAAACCCGATTACGATTTTGAAATTGTAATTGCCACTGACGATAACTTGGGTCAAAAAGTGGGATATCTAATTGGAGAAAAGGACAAGGAGATTGAAAATCCTAGTACCCACGAAAAGGTGGATATCAACTTTTTGATGATACACAATTTTTCCAATGAAGAACTAGATAGATTGTTAAAAGATTTAAAGGAGAAGGAACTGTTTCTTCCCAATAAATGCATTTCAACTGAGACAAACCGAACTTGGCATCTTCACAAGCTTCTTTCAGAAAATAAAGAAGAATCAGAAATTATGCCAATACTTCATAGACTCTATCAAGTGAGAAATATGGCGATAAACCTCATTAGAGAAGGGGTTCAAAGTGAAGAATTAGAAAGAGGTTTAACAGAAATTAACGAGATGTTAGAAGCTGGAGCTCTTAAAAAGGAAGAGATCATCAATAAATATAATGAAATGGCAAAAATCGTAAATAGTCACATGGCGTGAAAGGACAGCTTATAGTTTAAAGTTAAAAAATTAATAGATTTACCAAAAACTTGAGATGGACAAAATTATACTTTGATTTGTTCCAATCTCAAGTTTTTAAATTTAATTTATTTTTGTCACCCTTTGGGTGACATACTTTTGTTTTTATCTGAGATATAATTTATTTAAACCTAAGGCTTCTTAAAGGAGGGAAGGAAAATGTCAAAGAAAATATTTTTAATTTTAGCCTGTATTTTACTTTTGGGTTGTAACAATGGAAAAGAGTCTAAAGTTGAAAATGCTGAAGTTTCTGAAGTGACTCAAAATGAAGTTACAAATACAAAAAGGGATAATAAAAAAGAATATAAGGGTTATCCCACTGGAGATATTGTTGAAAGTAAGGAATTATATAATGAAAATGGAATAAAATTAGAACTAATTAAAGGAGAGTATGACGAAGATTCAGTTAACATTTGTATAGATTTAGAAAATAACTATGGAAATAGACTTTCAGTGGAAACTTTAAAAATAAACTTTGACGGTGTAGATACTAGCCAATTCCTATTTTCTTTAGTTCCAAATGAAGGTAAGAGTAGGTTTTTTTATGAAATTCCCTTTGATTTTATGGAATCAATGGGAAAAAAGAATGTGTCAGAAATTGAATTAAAGTATTTAATCACAGACTATGAAACAGATGCGAACTTTTACATAGATGACATTGTTATTAAAACTAATCTCCCTTTTGAAGAAATGGATCTGGTTTCTGAAAGTTTTTCTATACTAAGTGATGAATCTATTGAGTTAAGAGGATTTGACTTTATAGAAGAAGACGAAGAAAACATTTATTTTGAAATTTATTTAGAAAACAAAATGGATTATGGAGTTCAGGTGATGGTTGAAGATTTGTTGATAAATGGTTATGCTGTGGAAAATTACTTTAACGGTTACTTACCTGAAAACACAAAGGGATTTAACAGCATATTTTTAGATTTCTTGGCGTTGAAACACATTGGAGTTGATTCTAAAGATGATATAAAGACCATGAGGTTCTCCATATCTGCAGTGGAAGTTTTAAATTACGAAGAGATATACAAGTCGGGAAAAATAACAATTGATTTTTAAAAAACTTTATGACAAGAATTAAGGATTCTATATTAATTAGAAGGTGGTGACTAGATTGACAGTTGTAGTATTGGCAATGAGACAAAAAATTCTAAGAAAACCTATGAAAGAAAAAATCGAGATAGATACAGGATTTGAGGTGGTTTCAATAGATGACTTAAATCTAGTCCCAGAGGTTTGCTCTGGAAAAAAAGCGGATGTGGCTTTAATAGAAGTATCCAATAAAGAGCCGAGTCATATTGATGAAGGTATAAAAATTAAATATGAAATTTTAGAAAGAAACTGTAAGTGCAAAGTGATTTTTCTTTGCGACCCTAAAAATGCTGATCTGGGTGATAGAGTTGTGGAGTTGAAAAAAAGGGGAGTGATTGATGCTTTTATATATTCAGATGCAAGTTACGATTTTTTAGTAGCTACTATAAAATCCCTTGTAACCTAGAAAGGAGGTTATTTATGAGTGATTATGAAGAAATAAAAAAAGATATAGAACAATATGAACTAGATACAGAGTCTAAAATCGAAGGCGTATATAATATGCCAGGAAGTTCAGGATATGTTCCAAATAAGGAAATAAAAGTACATATGGTGGAAACTGATTTTAAAACGGATGACAATTTGGAAAAGCCAGAAGAAGATTATGTTACAGATGAATTTGATGAGGTAATTACAAATCCCATTTTAGAAGAAGAAATAATAGAAACTCCAATAGTAAAAGAAGATATTTTAGAAGAACCCTTTGAAGATGTCACAGATTTTCAAAGTTCAACTCCTCATGAAGAAGATAATTATTATCCTCAAAACCAAACTACTGGATATGGAAATGGGCAACAATCTAGGGGAGAATTCCTAAAGCTTCTTTCATTGGACTAGGCCT
>JAEZYW010000135.1 GCA_023418835.1 Bacillota bacterium
TTATTACTCCATTTGAAGAAAGCAAATCAACACACATGTCAAAATATTCTTTATAATGTCCCTTTGCCGCATCTATAAATATTAAATCAAAGGAGTCCTCTAGATTTTTTAAAACCTCTTGTCCGTCACCAATTATTAAATCGACTTTTTCAGATATACCTGCTTTTTTAAAGTTTTCAGTTGCTTTTTTTCCAGTATCTTCTCTAAGTTCGATTGTAGTCAATTTTTCTATTTCTGGATAAGATTTTACCATAGTTATTCCGCTGTAACCCACAGCTGTTCCAACTTCCAATATTTTTTTAGGTTCTTTTAAACTTACAAAAAATCTCAAAAATTGGGCAACCTCTGGAGTTACTATGGGAACGTGATTTTCTATTGCTTCTTTTTCTAAGTTTTCTAGAAATTCTTCCTTTGATTTTAAATTCTCATATAAAAATTTTTCTATATAATCTTTATTGATTGAACTCATTATACTTCCATAATTATTGGCAATATCATTGGCTTTCTTTGGATTTCTTGGTAAATAAAGTTTTTCAAATCTTCTTTTACATCATTTTTCAAAGTATTCCAATCTGTATTGCCGCTATCTTCTAATTTTTTAACTGATTTTTTTATTACTTCTCTAGCGTCGTCCATAAGATCTCCAGATTCTCTCACATATACAAATCCTCTGGATACAATGTCTGGTCCTGAAATAACTTTTCCTGTTTCTTTAGATAAAGTCATCACGACGATAATTAGACCGTCTTCTGACAACCATTTTCTATCTCTAAGGACAATATTTCCAACGTCACCAATTCCCAATCCGTCAATTAAAACATTTCCTGCCGTAACTGATTTAGCTAGTTTCATGCCCTTATGGTCAAATTCGATAACGTCTCCGTTTTCAATCATTAAGACATTTTCTTCAGCCATTCCCATTTTCTTTGCAATTTTTTCGTGGGCTTTCATCTGCATCATTTCTCCATGAAATGGCACTAAATATTTGGCTTGGTTATGTTCATCATAAGCTTTAATTCTTCTTCTCTAGCGTGACCTGAAACGTGTATCTCAGAAAGGGATTCATATACTACTTCTGTCCCTCTAGCTAATAGGTTATTTATTACGCCTCCAATTGCAAGTTCGTTTCCTGGAATAGAGCTTGCAGAAAGGATTACCACGTCTTCTTTTGTAACTTGAATTTTCCTATGATCTCCATTGGAAATTCTAGTCAATGCGCTAAAAGGTTCCCCTTGGGATCCAGTTGTAATAAACGCTATTTCATTAGGTTCATATTTATTTATATCGTTAATATCAATAATTGAATCTTTTTTAACCTTTAAAATTCCGAGTTCTCTCGCAGTTCCTACTACATTGATCATGGATCTTCCTGAAAGAACAATTTTTCTATTGAATTTTTCAGCAGCGTATATAATTTGCTGAACTCTGTGAACATTAGATGCAAAAGTCGCAACAATGATTCTCTTGTCCAGATACTTATTAAATAAGTTGTCAAAAGTCTGTCCAACTACTCTTTCGCTCATAGTAAAACCAGGTCTATCAGCATTAGTAGAGTCACTTATTAGAAGGATTACTCCTTCGTCTCCGTACTGAGCAAATCTATTTAAGTCGATAGCACCTCCGTCTATTGGTGTAAAGTCGACTTTAAAGTCCCCTGTATGGATAATATTTCCTTGGGGAGTTTTTATTGCTATTGCAGCACTGTGAGGGATAGAGTGAGTTGTTTGAATAAACTCCACTTCCATTCTACCTAACTTGACGTTATCCCCATAATTTACGATATGAAGTCTAGCATCGCTTAATCTGTGTTCTACTAACTTGTTTTTCAATAACCCTAAGGTTAAATCCGTTCCATAAATGTCAACATTTCCTACTTGTTTCAAGAAATAAGGTATTGCCCCTATGTGGTCCTCATGACCGTGGGTCAACACCATTCCTCTAATCTTATTCTTATTTTCTATTAAATACGTAAAGTCGGGAATTACTACGTCAATTCCCAACATAGACTCTTCTGGAAAAGTAAGTCCGCAGTCGATGATGATAATGTCATCTCTATATTCGACTACAAACAGATTTTTCCCGATCTCGTTCATCCCTCCTAAGGGTATGAGTCTCAGTTTGTTTGTGTTTTTCATTTCTTCTCCGTTCATATTTTATTTACATTCGTTGCATATTCCAAAAAATTTTAAATCGTGATCCACAATCTTAAAATCGTGTTCCTTTTCTATTTCTTTTTCCAATACGCCTAACAAATCTTCCTTTACTTCTATTAATTTATTGCAATTCAAACATACTAAATGATGGTGTTGATGAGAATCTTGGCCAAAATCTGCCAATTCGTATCTTGCAACTCCGTCATCTAATGTCAATTTAGTCGCTATATTTAACTCTTCAAATAACTGCATATTTCTATAAATAGTTGCGATACCTATATTAGGATGGATATCGGAAATTTTATAATATATTTCGTCACATGATAAGTGTTTATTTTCATCTTCGCTTAAAAAGTCCAATAAAACTTTACGAGGTTCAGTAGTCTTATATCCATTTTCAGCCAAAATTGTGTATGCAAGTTCTACTCTATTCATATAATATCACCTCTACTGGATTGTGTCGCTAAGGACCTCTTCGAATGCATCAGAAACTTCTTCTAGTTCATCTTCGTCAATTCCTACTAGAATTTCTTTTCCTGAATTATCTGTTTCTACTCTAAGGATGTATGTTGGGGATTGGATTTCTTCTGCTGGCAACAAAGCAATGTATTTAGAATAGCCTAGATTAAATTTAGCTTTAACGATAAAATCCATTTGGTTACCGTGTTCGTCTGTAAATGCTAGTTTTT
>JAEZYW010000184.1 GCA_023418835.1 Bacillota bacterium
TATGTATATTGATTCAAATGGAGAATTACGAGGATTGGATTTTGTGGGTTTGTTGGAGGATTTAGTTGTCAATTTAGAGATTGATGTGGATCTTATTGATAAAACCCATATTGAGCCAGGATCAAAAGTTGAAAAAGAAATAAGTTCAGGATTGGTGATTTATGAAAAATCAAAAAATAGTCAGTAAAATTTTACAATATATAATTGCAATTGAAACACACATTATAAATTAATTCACATTTGTTTAAATTAGCGAAGCGTAGGGGATGCGTTCCCACGCATCCCGCCATTGCCAAAGGTAATGAATCATCATTATAAATGGTTTAAAATCTAATTCTACAATCCCTTACCCACAAAAAAAGAAGGTATTCTACCTTCCTTTTTTATATTTTTCTAATTCACTTTTGTCGTTAATATTTCTAAAAATCTCTATTTCCTTGGGAAATTCCATAATTTTTTCTTCTTCTACAATAAGGAAGTTCTTATTTTCTACCAAGTTTCTGAGTTTTAGGTTTTTGGATTTTAGCCGTTCTTCTAGTTCAGAAAATAAGCTTTTAGAATAAATTCCGTTCATGGGCTCAATAAATCCATTTACCCTAGAGACAATTCCGTCTAGTTCTTTTTTTAAAAACTTGGATTTTACATATTTTATAAATTCGTCACAGACATTTGGCATATCACAAGCCATTACAAAGGCTCCCTTTGTGGTAGCTTTTTCTAATCCTGCGTGGATTCCTGCCAAAGGTCCAAGTCCTAAGTAGATGTCTTTTGTTAGAATAAAGTCGTCCTCTTCATAAAGTTCTGGGGTATTTGTTACGACAATTACTTCTTTGAAGTGTTTTTTTAGTTTTTTCCCCAAATGTTTTACAATGAGTTCCCCTTCGACTTCTAACAGTTGTTTGTCAAATCCCATTCGGGTGCTCTTTCCTCCTGCGAGGATTATACTTGAGAGTTCTCCCATGATGTTTTCATCTCCTGGAAGGTTTCTAGTAGCGCCTCTGCAAATTTAGAGTAGATTTTTCCTTCTTCGTGTTCAGTTATATTTTCTCTAAATTCTTCTATCCATTTGGTGTCTTTAACAATTTTATAAATGTCTTCGTCAATTTCTCTTTTTAAAATTTCTTCTTGGACATTTTCCTTGTGTTCCAATAAAACGGAAATTATATTCAAAGTTGCCAAAATGTGGTCTGGCAAGTCTTTATAGCTTTCTTCTAATTCCAATCCCCATTTTTTCATAAGTTTAATATTGTCCCTTGCCGGTTTATCCATAAGTCTGGATTCTTTTCTATAATATGAGGAGGCATATGGTGATGCCAATGGGTTGGAGACTCCTATAAATAAATAGAGGTAGTCTTTTTCAATTTTTTCTGCTGCATTTTTTACAAATTCAGAAGAATGAAATTCCTCCCATTTTAAAGTGGGAAACGCCGTTTCCAGCATTTCCCCCATATTTCCTTCTATTAATCTTTCTTCAATAAATCCGTCTGGCTTTGAAAATAGCAAGGTCAATATGTCAATTCTTTCTTTTAGATTTGTCATATTAAGCTCCAACTACGTTACAAATCTCTTCTTTCATCGTGAAACAGTTGGAATATGGATCGACTCTTCCTGAATCTACAATATCTCCACAGTCTTGTCCAACTTCATTTGCCATTTGCATTTGAGGAGCTCTGTGTCCATATCCATGGGTCATGTGTACGTAGCCTTTTGGAACTCTGTCTGTTACTAAAACTTCTCCTTGGATGGAGTTTATCGGACTGGATACAGTTGCTAAGTCTCCTGAAGAGAGCCCTCTTTCTTCTGCATCTTGTGGACTCATTACTATATAGTTTTTGTCTTTTATAATGATGTTTTCGTCAAATATCTGCATTAGATATTTATTGTTTCTTGTGGAAGTTTGAGTGTGCCACATTACTTTTCCACCTGCCATAAATCTCAGTGGGAATTGATCTGTGGTTTGTTCTGGCGCTATATAAGTTGGTACAGCACTTCCACTTACAGAAACAAACATCTGATGGTCTTCGTTAATGTCGTCTCCTACAAAGGCAAAGCGATATTTTTCGTTAGGGAAGACTTTTGCGTAGTTTTGATAGTTTCTAGCGTCTGGATCTTTAAGCATCCAAACTCCTTCTTCTTTCAATTTAGCAAATTCTACAAAAAGTCCGTCTCCTTGGTCAGCTTTTTCTACTGCGTCTATCATCGCTTGTTCTTCGCCTTCTGCGTCTAGGGCAAGGAATTCTTCATATCCAAATTTTTGTCCTAGTTTTGTAAATATCCAAAATGCAGATTTAGATTCCCACATTGGCGGTACTACTGCTTGGCTTAAAGCTAGTGCAGATGTGTAAGCGTTAATTGAACGAGCCGCATATCTTTCTAGATATGTCGCTTCTGGTAAGCAAAGTCCTCCAATTGGAAGGGCTTCTGCCGTTTGGTTTAGATAAATGTCAATTACAACTCCAAAGTCTAGGGAGTTGAAAGCTCTAATTATTTTTTCCGTATCCCCTTGGGATCCCACTGGGTCAGTTTGGTAAACGATCATTCCCTTTAGACCTTTTCCGTCGTAAAGAGGCATAGTTTCTTCTTCTACTAGAGGTCCAGTTGGCACTGCATCTGGTGTTAAAATACAATCTGGGATTATACTTCTATTTCCACCTTCTGGATGGCCAGTGTATTCAGGATATCCCAAAGAAGACCAGAAGTTTTTCTTGTCTTTTGAGTTGTCAACTTCAAATTTAGGGTTGGATCTTTTAGCACTTTGTCTACGAAGGATTCCACCTTTGTCTAGCATATTACCTGTCATTGCTACCATGTTTAGTAGGTGAAGGTCTGCTTGGGTTCCGTTTTGGAACATGATAATTCCACTGGATGTATCCGCTACAGCACTCTCTGCCGTTGCAAATTCGATTGCAAGTCTTTCTATAGTTTCCGCATCGATTCCAACTGTTTCAGCCACTGCTTCTGGTGCGTATTCTGGTTTGGAAACTTCTGCTTTGTATTCTTCAAATCCTGCAGAGTGGGCTTCAATAAACGCCTTATCTTCAAGACCTTCTCTTATAATTACGTGGTTCATACTCATTAGCATAAGTCCGTCTGTACCAGCGTTTATTCTGTGGTACTCGTCTGCTTTTGCAGCTGAATAGTTAAATCTTGGGTCGATTACAATTAGTTTAGCGCCGTTTTCTTTTGCTGTTATAATATCTCCTGGCATTCCAAGTCTGTATCTAGGCGCTTCCATTTGGTTTGCACCAAATAGCATGATGTATTTAGAGTTTTTAAAGTCGCAATAAAGTCCAGATGCTCCTACTGCTAATTGTTGAGCAACTCTCTTTCCACCGTCACAAATACTTTCTTGTCCCAAAGGTCCATTGGGAGATCCGTAAGCTCTTAACCAAGCTGTCAGTAGATTTCCGTAATATCCTCTACGAGTTAGGGCATAAACTGTTTCTGGTCCATGGGTTTCTGCAATTTTTGTAAATTCTTCGTGCATTATATCGAAGGCTTCATCCCATGTGATTTCTTCCCACTCATTTTCTCCGACTTTTCTCATTGGAGTTTTTAATCTGTCTTCGTCGTAAAGTTGAGCTACCCCTGCGTTTCCTTTTGCACAAAGAGTTCCGTTACTAACAGGGTCTAATTTATTTGGTTCTATTCTCTTTACAATTCCGTCCTCGTCTACAACTCCAACTGCTGTACAGTTAATAGCACACATGTAACATGTTGTGTTAATTTTATTTACATTTTCTGCAGTGTATGTAAACGGGTAGTTTCTGTGATCGACGCTTTTGTTGTCTCCAGGGGTCAGTCTTCTTTTTTCTGTTAAATATTTTGTATCACAAGCCGTTAAAACTGCAGTACTTGCCACAGCCAAGCCTGTTGTTTTTAAAAATTTCCTTCTGGAAATCTCTTTTTTCCACAAATCTTTAAGCATTCTTATCCTCCCCTATATAATAAACGTTAGGTTCTAGTTCTTCTGTACCGTTGTCTAGAAGTTCACTGTATCTAATAGTTCCTTCTCCCGCTATAAGTTTTGAAACTTCTGAGTTTGGATCGTCTAAATCTCCAAAAATTCTAGCGTTTGTTGGGCAAGTAGTTGCACAAACTGGATACTCTCCAAATTCTACTAAATTAGCACAGAAGGAGCATTTAACCGCTTTTCCTGTTTCTGAATTCATAGAACGAGCTCCATATGGACACTCTTTGACACAAAGTTGGCAACCGATACAGTTTTCTTCTACTACTAAAACGTAGCCTTCTTCTGTTTTGAATGTTGCATCTTCTACTGGGCAAACATCTACGCAAATTGGATTGTCACAATGAGCGCAAAGTTGAGGAGTGAAATCCAATTTGATATCTGGAAACTCTCCGCTTTCTTCTACTGTAACCCAATTTAATTTGTTTTCTGGGGGCATATCGTAATTTTGTTGACATGCTACCACACAAGCATTACATCCTATGCATCTATTTCTATCAAATAGCATTACATAATTTGACATGAAAACCTCCTATTAATTTTTCTTTCTATTTTTATTTCTAATTTCGCAAGTTATACAATATCCCTCTTCGTTTAGAGATGGAGTTGCCATTAGGCATCCTTTACATTTAGTCTTTTCCCTATTTAAAAGAGTGGATTTTTTCATTTCTGTAAATTTTTCCTTGGAAATGGAATTATACCTACATTTTTCCATACAGCGATTGCAGAAGTTGCAAAGTTCTGAATCTACAGTTAGAATCATTTCGTCTTTCTTGTTTTCAATCTTAAGGGCTTTTGTCGGACAGTAGCTTACACATTCATAACAAAAGGTGCAACTATCGTCTACACTTAAATCAAATATGTATTCTTCCATCCAGTCCGCATTTCTTTCCTTTGAAAGTCCCCTTTTCAAGAGTATTTTTATAAGGGCGTCAATGTTTTCCTCTGCTTCCAAATCCAGACCCAAACTCTTTGTCGTACTCTTTAATGCGGATTTCGTCATATCTTGGGAATCTTTAAAGATAGAGCCTAGAAAATCTCTACGAGACATGGAAACTTCTTCTTTTTCTTCCGTCTCAACTTCTCCAAGCTTAAACTTAAAGTTTTCTAGATTTCCCCGCTCTTTAATATATTCTATTAGTAAGGAAATGTCCAGTCCCAGATTTTCATATTCACAACCTTCGCACTTGGATAAATCCAGACTGACTTCATGTTCTAAGTCTGCAAAGCCAAGGGCATAAAGATACCTTGGATCTATGGTCCTAAGACATCCAAAGTTGACATCGTCTTTTTCGGCAGTTTTTTTACATCGCCAATTGGAGCTTTTTCCTTCGACTATTCTATTGAGAGAATTTATGTAAGGTTTTTTTGCTCCAGTAAAAGTTCTGGAATAACATTGGGATACACATAAATTGCAACCGCCACACAAGATAGGATCCACGATGACTCCATTTCGAACTTCTTCTATCGCCTTTTCAGGACAAATTTCTATACACTTTGTGCATTTGTGCCTTTCACTTGTACTTCTCAGGCAATTTCTAGAAATTCTGTCGATTTTACTCTTAAAGGTATCGTCTAAGAGAGCATCTAATATGAATTTTTCAATCATTTTACCATCTTTTCTATTATAATTGTCTTTTTAGACTGATGACAAAATTATATCATATTTAAAGAAATATGTTAAGAATAAATCAATAAAAAATGGGTACACAATCATAGAAACTTTTAAACATTTGATAAAATGATATTATTATAAAAAAAGGGGGGATATTTTGACTTTAATAGGAGTATTATTTTTATTATTTACATTTGGAAGCGTCCTTGTGATTAGAAGATTTGTAAATTCTGCCCCAAATCAAATTCCCTTTAAAGAAGATAAAATTAAGATCATTGGAATTTTTCTTTCTATTGTACTTATGGGATCTTGGATTTATTTTGGAGGGAAGTTTTTTAACTCCACCCTAGACTTTCCCTTGAATCTAACGGGTGAGACTTCTTTTTACAGTGAAATTACAGATTTAATTATAGATTTAAATGCAAGGGGAGAAATTTATAAGGCTGCAAAATTAGTTGTCCTTAGAGAAAATTACATAAAATTCATTTTTAGTTTTGTCTTAGCATTTTTATCCCTTATTATATTGTTTAAAATTACAAATCCCCCTGATGAGGATTTAAGTCTAAATACCAAATACAGGAGGATTGGAATTGTCTTTTCTTTAGTTTTTGTATCTTCGCTATTTCTAAGGGGCATTATCCCCACGATACTCATTATATTAGATAGATTTTAATTACTGACGTATTGCCATTATCGAAGATTATGCTTAAACAAATTTTCGATAAAATTTGCAAACTGTAGGCGATAGGTTAACACGCATACCGTTTACCTTCAATTTGTAAATATTTGCCGCAGACCGTAGGGAACGGCATTTTGACCTTCCGCCATAACCGCAAGGTGATGCTGACACAATCAACTCGCTCACAACGGGACGCATGGGAATGCGTCCCCTACAAAGGGCGTAGCCAACTCTACACTTTACACTCTTAATTATCAATTTTAAACTCTCTTCGCACCTGCCGTATGGAACTTACTAATTACTAGTTATAACTTACTAATTAACTTTTAACCATAATTATTTTTTATAATATTCTAACAATCCTGTTGTCAAATCATACACATAAATATTTCCTTCTTTGTCTTTAAACTGTTCGTGAACACCTTTTTCATAAATGTTTACAGTTTCTTTTGAATACAACTTGACTTCTGGCAAGCTATCTTTAGAGTATCCCAACACCAATTCTTGGAACAAATTAATGGTCTTTATGCCTTCTTCTACTGTGGATTTTTTCTCTAAACCCTTTGTAGGCTCATAAAATTTCATCTTATAGCTTATAAGCTTTTCGTCCTTATCAAATATAAGCTCTACTTTTGAACTGGTTTCCTTTTTAGAGTTTTGATTAAACAAATACACAAGTTTTCCCTCTTCTACATCGTCTGTGTAGGGA
>JAEZYW010000208.1 GCA_023418835.1 Bacillota bacterium
GTCTGTTAGTTATGAAGAATTAAAGAAAAATGAAGAGAGAATTTTATCAGTAATTGACACTGAAGAAAATAGATTTGCAGTGACAATAGACAAGGGCATAGAAATTCTTAACGAATACATTGAAAAGTTAGAGGGAGAAGTTAAAGCTACTCTTTCAGGAAAAGATGCCTTTAGACTCTATGACACCTACGGTTTCCCACTGGATTTAACTAAAGAAATCTTGCAAGAAAGGAATTATTCTGTAGATGAAGAGGGATTTGCAGAAGAAATGGAATTCCAAAGGGTTAGGGCAAGAAGCGCTGCCCATACAGATGATTCTGGATGGCACTCTCAAAATGTAGAATTTAAAGTTGAAGGGGAAGAAACTGACTTTAGAGGATACGAAGAGTTTACAACTATTGGAAATGTTCAAAAGATTTTAAAAGACAATGTCGAAGTAGAAAAACTTTCTAAAGAAGAAAGGGGAGCTATTATACTGGACCGAACAACTTTCTATGGAGAAGGTGGAGGTCAAATTGGAGATATTGGAATTTTAAAAGGAAAGGATTTTACTTTCCAAGTGGAAGATACTAAAAAAACTTCAAATGGAATAATAATTCATTTAGGAAAAGTTGTAGAGGGAGAATTAGAATTAGGAAATACTTTAGAAACTGTAATCGACGGCGATAGAAGAAGAGATATTATGAGAAATCATAGCGCAACCCATCTTCTTCACGCAGCCTTGAGAAAAGTTTTAGGAGACCACGTCCACCAAGGGGGGTCTGAAGTCAACGAAAAAGATTTTAGATTTGACTTTTCCCACTTTGAAGCTGTAACTAAAGAACAGCTTAAAGAAATCGAGGAAATGGTAAATGAAAATATCTTCTCTGAAACTCCAGCTGATGTCTACGAAGTGTCAATTGACGAAGCTTACGACGAAGGAGCCATTGGACTATTTGAAGAAAAATACAAAGACAAAGTAAGGATAGTGAGCTTCCCAGGGATCTCCAAAGAACTTTGTGGAGGAACCCACGTCCAAAAGACTTCTGACATAGGAATGTTTAAAATACTTTCTGAAAATGGAATTGCATCAGGAGTTAGAAGAATAGAAGCTACGACAGGAAAAAATGTCTATGAATATTTGAAAACTGTTGAAGATAGAGAAATTGAAGTTTTACAATCCCTAAGGACTACAAAAGAAAATGTAGTGGAAAGGGCTAAGTCTCTGTTAGAAGAAAACAAAAAACTTGAAAAAGAGATAGAAAAACTAAAAAAATCTAACTTAAAGGAAGATATAGGTTCTCTTTTAGAAAACTATGAAGAAATAGATGGAATTAGAGTTATAAAAGCGAGAATTGACAACCAAGATGTCAACGTCCTTAGAGATTTAGCAGATGAACTTAGAGATAAGTCTGGAGATTCTGTTGTCGTCTTAGGAACTAGCAATGAAGATAAAGTAAATTTTGTTGCTACAGTTTCTAAATCTTTAATCCCTAGAGGAATCCATGCAGGTAATATAGTAAAAGAAGTTGCTGCGATTACAAAAGGTGGCGGAGGCGGAAGACCTGATATGGCAACAGCTGGCGGAAAGGATGTTAAAAAACTTGACGAAGCTCTTAATTCATTGTACGATATAATCAAGAATTTATTGTAATAAAGAGAGATGAGAAAATGTCAGATAAAAATTTAGAAACTCAAAAATTTTCAAAGGTCAAAGATTTGACTTCTGTAAAAGTTATTTTAAAAGAAGTTTTCAATTCCCTAGAAGAAAAAGGTTATGAACCTTACGACCAGATTATTGGCTACATTCTTTCAGGAGATCCAACTTATATCACAAGTTACAATAACGCAAGGGCAATGATTAGAGAGCTTGAGCGAGAAGACTTGTTAGAAGAGCTTTTGAAGAACTTTTTAGAGGAAAACTAAAATTTAATTGATAAGGTCATCTAAATCTTATAAAATAGTTTAATGGATTTGTTTAAAAAATCTAAAACTTGGTATATAAGTATTTTAAATAGGTGACCTTTTATATTTAATATGGAATATAGAGAACTAGGAAAAACCGGAATAAAAGTTAGTCGCCTTTGTTTCGGTAGCTTAACTATGACTAAATCTCAAGGCAATCTCTCAGAAAACGAAGCTAGAGAACTTTTAAAATTTGCATATGAACATGGAGTTAATTTTATAGATACAGCAGAACTCTATGACAATTATCCCTTGATAAAAGGGGTTTTTAATGATGTTAAAAGGGAAAACTTGGTTATAGCTTCAAAGACTTACGCATATTCTAAAGAAGGGGCTAGGGAGTCTTTAGATAACTACCTAAAAGCTTTCAATACAGATTATGCTGATATTTTTTTGTTACATGAACAAGAAAGTGAACTGACGCTAAAAGGACACTACGAAGCTTTAGAAGAGTTGTGGAAACTAAAGGAAAAAGGGTATATAAGAGCTATAGGGATATCGACTCATAAAATTAAAGGCGTAGAAGGCGCTTTAAAATTCGAAGAAATAGATGTTATTCACCCTATGGCAAATATAGAAGGCCTAGGAATATTAGATGGAAGCCTGGATAATATGATGAGTGAAATTTCAAAAGCGAGAGAAAAAGGAATTGGAATTTACGCCATGAAAGTATTAGGAGGAGGACATTTAATATCCAAAAGTGAGGATGCAATTAATTGGGCAGTAAAAGAAGAAATGTTTGATTCAATTGCCCTTGGAATGCAGTCTAAATCTGAAATTTTAGCAAATGTAGCTTTAATAAATAAGGAAGAAGTTCCAGAAGAAATAAAGGAAAATTTGAGGACGACCAATCGACGTATTGACGTAGAAGAGTACTGCATTGGATGCGGAAAGTGCGCAGCCAGATGTCAAGGAAAGGCTATTGAAATAATTGATGGTAAAGCAGTAATCAACAAAGATTGTATTTTGTGTGGATATTGCGCTAATGTCTGCCCAGATTTTTATATAAAGGTTTATTAAATTGGAAAGATATTTAGGATTGGATGTTGGCGAAAAAACTATAGGAGTTGCAGTTAGCGATCCCCTAGGTTTTACAGCACAAGGATTAACGACAATAAAGAGAATTAGTAACAAAGAAGACTTCGAAAAAGTAAAAGAATTTATAGATGAATACAATATCCAAACTGTTGTTGTGGGTTTACCTTACAACATGAACGGAACAATAGGTCCATCAGGTGAGATGGCTAAAAAGTTTGGAACTAAATTGCAAAATAAATTCGGAGTCAAAATAATTTTCCATGATGAAAGAATGACTTCTCTTTCTGCTGAAAGAGTATTAATCGAAGGAGGAGTTAGGAGAGAAAACAGAAAAAAATATATAGACAAGATTGCAGCCGTCTTTATTTTACAAGCTTTTCTCAACACAGAATAGAAG
>JAEZYW010000004.1 GCA_023418835.1 Bacillota bacterium
TTACAAGGTACAGAATTTTGAAGAAGATTATTTAGCAAAATTATTTGAAAGATTTGTATTGGAATATTATAAACAGGAACATGATTATTTAGATGATATTAGATCAGCTAAAATAAATTGGAATTTAAAAGATTCAGATGATAAATTTATTAAATTTTTACCCTCTATGCAAACAGATATAAAGCTTAGTTATAGAAATTTAAGTGTTATTATAGATACTAAATATTATAGTAATATTATGCAAAAAAATTTCGATAAAAAAACAATTAATTCAAGTAATTTATATCAAATTTTTACCTATGTAAAAAATTATGACATAAATAATACAGGAGATGTTTCTGGAGTATTATTATATGCTAAAACAAATGAAGACATTGCTCCTGATTTTCAATTTAATATAGATGGAAATAAAATAAGTGCCAAAACATTAGATTTAAACACTAGATTTGATAGGATTTCAGAACAATTAGATGAAATTGTAACAAGCCATTTTAGCTTATAAACAAAAGACGACAAAATCAGCTTCTGTCGTCTTTTTGTTTTATTTAAATTTCTCTTTCGCCATTTTTGCGGCTTCATATATATTTATCAATGGATAGGTTTTTATTTTATCGTCCGGTCCATTTGGGTTTTCATCGAGGACTTCATCAATTGCACTGTCTACAATAATTTGTTTTATCTCTCCAGAAGTTAGGTTTTTATTTATAGACCAAATCATTGCCAAAGTACCGCTAACTATCGGGACAGATTGAGAAGTTCCCGCCTGAATCATATACCCACCTGGTATGGTAGAATTTATATCCATTCCTGGTGCAACTATTGCAACAGAATCCCCATAGTTACTACCTTCTGCCAATTCATACCTGCCACTGGAGTTTTTCATATCACTTGATCCCACTATTACAATACTATCAAAAACAGATTTTTGTGCCTTATCAATTTCCCTATCAACACCAATAGATTTTCTGATTTTTTGAGATCCGAGACAATTTTCTGAATTTAATGTGGCAAACACGCCATTTCTATAAGCGTCAATCCCCAAATTTCCTGCGGATTGGACTAACAAAAAGTCCCGGCCAGTATGTTTAAGAGCCCATATATATAAAGAAGAAATTGAAGACAACTCTATATTCATAGGCATTTCGTCATCATCTTCGGTGTCAGTTCCCATGGAATAATTAATAACTTTTACATCTGCCTCGACTAAATCCACCAAATATTTCATAAATTGCAATTGGGTATTTAAGTGCCCCAATGGCTCAACTCCTGGAATTTTATATGAATCCAAAACAGTGATTTTAGCATTTGGCATTATTTGCTGAATGATTCCAGCGACATGGGTGCCGTGTTCTTCCGGAACATTTTCTTTTTCATAATCTTTGTTTAAAAACTCTAAATTTAAATCCTTATGCTCACTGTCAAATCCATCATCAACTACTCCAACTTTTACAAAATTTTCTTTAGGTAAAATTTCACGAGCTTTGTTTAATCCAATGGCTTCATACCACCATTCATTATCTGGTTTTTGAGAATAAGGATATTCAGGAATTGACTCGTTATTTTTTAGATTTTTCATGGAATTTTTAAAACTTTCAGCTCCCGCAAAACCTACAAAATCAATATGGGCATATAAGATTTCTTCTTTTTCCATTAAATCATTTACGAGTATATCCAGTTTCTCTT
Organism: Bacillota bacterium; assembly: GCA_023418835.1. Lineage (GTDB taxonomy): Bacteria > Bacillota > Clostridia > Tissierellales > Peptoniphilaceae > Neofamilia. Next base: position 1,684 of record JAEZYW010000004.1, read on the forward strand.
GATTTCGAGGTTTAATTTTAATTTGAATTTGATTAATTCCTGGAAATCTACCCACAACTTTAGGGTTTTCTTCTGGGAATAGTTTTAGAACGTCTTTTTCTTTAACCCCTTCTTTTAAAAACAAAACTACAATATTATCCATAAATCCCATTGTCTTTTTTTCATCCCAAACAATTCTCTCTTCTTCAATTGGATAAACCGTATTTTCTTGGGATTTTTCTTTTTTATAACTTTTAATATTACAACCCGTTGCCAGAATTAAAATAACTAATAGAATAGATAAAATCTTAAATAAATTAAACTTATTAGAACTCATAAAATCACCTCCGTTATTATTGGAATAAGTATAACATTTTAAGATATACTTATGGATAAAGAAAATATTAAGATACACATTACAAAATTATGGTTTTCTTGACATTATAAACTTACTTAGATATGATTTAAAAGAGCATATGAAGTGCTTAAAAAGGCAGAAGCCATTTTTAAAATATATGTATAAACAACGAATAATAAATTGCGGTCATGAAGGCTGATTAGCTCGTAAGAATAAGGGGCTAGGCAGTCTTTTTGTGTTTATAAACTATTGGGGTGAACTATAATTGGTAACAAAAGAATTATGCGAATTTTTTGAGAAAAATGAGAAGGTTGCTTTGGGGTTTTCTGGGGGAGTGGATTCTTCTTATTTGCTCTATGTGGGGAAAAAATGTAGTGCAAATATACAGCCGTATTTTGTAAAAACTTCATTTCAGCCTGAATTTGAATTAGAAGATGCAAAACTATTGGCGGAGAGTTTGGATGTCGATTTAAAAATAATTTATTTAGACGTTTTATCAGATGAAATAATTGCAAATAATCCAGAAGATAGATGTTATTATTGCAAAAATCTTATATTATCCAATTTAATAAGGGCAGCTAAAAAAGATGGATATGAAGTTGTCATAGACGGAACGAATGCCTCTGACGATATTGGAGACAGACCTGGAATAAAAGCCCTAAGGGAATTAGAAGTCAGATCCCCATTAAGAGAAGCCGGTTTGACAAAGGATAAGATTAGAGAGTATTCCAAAGAGGCGGGGTTATTTACTTGGGATAAACCTGCATATTCTTGTTTGGCAACTAGGGTATTTACTGGGAAAAAAATTACAAATGAAATCTTAGAAAAAGTTGAAAAAGCAGAGGAAAGACTCTTTGAATTAGGATATACAGATTTTAGAGTTAGGGTAATAGATGACATGGCAAGGGTTCAAGTGAAGGAATTTGAAATGGAGAGATTTGTTAAAGATAGAAAAAAGATTTTAGAAGTATTAAAGCCTCATTTTGACATAATACTCCTAGATATGGAAGGTAGGTAAAGATGGATAAAAATGAAATTATGGATTTACTAGAAAAAGTTAAATCCAATAAAGTTTCTGTAGATGAAGCCGTAAGTAAGTTAAAAATTCAACCCTTTAAGGATTTGGGATTTGCAAAGTTAGATAATCACAGGGGAATTCGACAAGGTATTTCGGAAGTTGTTTATGGTGAAGGAAAGACACCAAAACAAATTGTGGAGATTGCTAAAAACCTAAAAGCAAATCAAAATAATGTTTTTATTACTAGATTATCCAAAGACGCTGCAGAAATAGTGGGAATGGAAATTCCAATAAAATATTTTGAAATGGCAAAGATAGGACTTTATGGAGAAATCCCCAAACCTAATGGCATTGGAACTATTGTAGTTGCAACAGGCGGTACAAGCGATATGCCAGTGGCTGAGGAGGCGGCAGTGACTTGTGAAATTTTGGGAAATAAAGTTACTAGATTATACGATGTGGGAGTTTCGGGGATACACAGATTGCTATCTCACACCGAAGAAATTATGAATGCAAGGGTTGTTATAGCGATAGCCGGAATGGAAGGGGCTTTGGCTAGTGTTATTGGAGGTTTGGCAGATTGCCCTGTTTTAGCAGTTCCCACAAGCGTTGGTTACGGTGCATCTTTTGGCGGTGTGACTGCTTTATTATCCATGCTAAATTCTTGTGCAAGTGGAATAAGTGTAGTAAATATAGATAATGGCTTTGGGGCAGGATACCAAGCCAGTATGATAAATCATTTAAAAGGAGATTGAGATGAAGACATTATATCTAGAATTAAATATGGGAGCTAGTGGCGATATGCTAATGGCAACTTTATTTGAACTTGTAGATGAAAAAGAAAAATTTTTAGAAAAGATGAATTCTTTGGGCTTTGAAGATGTAAAGGTAGAGGCTAATAGGGTAATTAAATCTGGAATAAGCGGGACTAATATGTCGGTTATAGTAAGGGGTGAAGAGGAGGAAAGTGTGGATGTAGATTTATCTCACAGTCATCACCATCACCATGATCACGGACACCACCATGACCATAATCACGAACATCATCACCACGATGATCACCATCACAACCATGACCACGATCATGAACATGAACATCACCATCATTCCCATGGACATAATAGGGGACATCATCACAACAGCTTAAAAGATGTAATTGAAATTATCGAAAACATGGATTTATCAGATGAAGTAAAAAATAACTCCATAGCAATTTATAAATTAATTGGTGAAGCCGAAAGCAACGCCCACAATAAGCCCATGGAAGACGTTCATTTTCACGAGGTGGGAACAATTGATGCCGTCTATGATATAGTGGGAAATTGCATTTTAATGGAGATGCTAAACCCAGATAATATTATTGCTTCCCCTGTTCACGTTGGCTCTGGTAACGTTAAATGTGCCCATGGAATTATGCCCGTTCCCGCACCGGCGACGGCATTTATTTTAAAAGATGTGCCAATTTATGGTGGGAGGATTTTAGGGGAACTTTGTACACCAACAGGTGCTGCCATACTAAAGCACTTTGTAAAAGAGTTTGGAGAAATGCCAATTATGAAAGTGGAAAAAATCGGATATGGTATGGGTAAAAAGGAATTTGAGGCAGTAAATTGCGTCAGAGGATTTCTGGGAACTGTTGAAGGGTCAAAAGATGACATATTTGAATTTGTTTGCACCTTAGACGATATGACTGGGGAAGAAGTGGGATTTTTGTATGATTTGCTCTTTTTAGAAAATGCTCTAGAGGTCTATGTGACAAATATTCATATGAAAAAGAATCGACCAGGGATTATGC
>JAEZYW010000109.1 GCA_023418835.1 Bacillota bacterium
GTCTGTCCTTCTGCAGGCTTTTCTGCTTGTTTTGTTTCTCCACCTTGATTACATGCAACAAATACACTAACTAACATCATAGCTACTAATAATAGTGCTATCTTTTTATTTCTAACCATTAGAAATACCTCCTCAATATTGTGTACATCGTGAAAACATTTTCACGATTACGTATATTATACCATTAACTCTTTCAAACTTCAATAATAATCCAATTGTTAAAAATCCTCCAAAGTACTTATACTTTGGAGGATTGACTTTTTATTTTAAGTTATAGAATGTGTCAATTCCTAAGAATTTTGAAGTTCCGTATAACTCATCTTCAATTCTTAGTAATTGGTTGTATTTAGCTACTCTATCTGTTCTAGAAGGAGCACCTGTTTTGATTTGACCAGCATTAGTTGCAACTGCTAAGTCTGCAATTGTAGTATCTTCTGTTTCTCCTGATCTGTGAGAAATTACTGCAGTATAGCCGTGAGTTTTTGCAAGCTCTATTGCATCTAGGGTCTCTGTAATTGTACCGATTTGATTTAACTTGATTAAAATTGAATTAGCTATTTTCTTTTCAATTCCCTCTATCAGACGATTAGTATTAGTTACAAATAGGTCATCTCCAACAATTTGGATTCTATCTTGTAATCTTTCAGTCATTAATTTCCATCCATCCCAATCGTCTTCTGCTAAACCATCTTCAATTGAAACAATTGGATATTTTTCAACTAATTGTTCATACCAATCCACCATTTCTTCAGAAGTTAAAACTCTGTCTTCTCCTGGAATATTATAAGTTTTCTTTTCTGCATCATATAACTCTGTTGCAGCAACGTCTAAAGCGATTCTAACTTCTTCACCAGGTTTATATCCAGCTTTTTCTATAGCTTCTACAATTGTAGAAAGAGCTTCTTCATTGGAACTTAGGTTAGGAGCAAAACCACCTTCGTCACCTACAGAAGTGTTCAGTCCCTTTGCTTGAAGAACAGATTTTAAATTGTGGAATACCTCAGCACAAACTCTGAATCCCTCTTTAAAAGTTTTAGAACCAACTGGCATAACCATAAATTCTTGAATATCTACGTTATTGTCAGCGTGCTCACCGCCATTTAAAATATTCATCATTGGAACTGGTAGAGTTTTAGCATTAACTCCTCCTAGATAAGTGTAAAGAGGTAAATCTAACTCGTCAGCTGCTGCTCTAGCAACTGCCATAGAAACTCCTAGAATTGCATTGGCACCTAATTTTCCTTTATTTGGTGTTCCGTCTAATTCTATCATTGTCATATCGATAGCAACTTGTTCAGTTACTTCAAATCCTATGATTTCTGGAGCGATTATTTCATTTACATTTTCTACAGCTTTTTCTACACCTTTTCCTAAGAATCTGCTTTTATCTCCATCTCTTAGCTCTACAGCTTCGTGAGCTCCAGTTGATGCACCTGATGGTACTATGGCTCTACCAAAACCACCATCTTCAGTAAATACTTCTACTTCAACTGTTGGGTTACCTCTAGAATCTAATACTTCTCTTCCGTATACTTGTATAATGCTACTCAATTTACATCATTCCTTTCTAATAAGCTATTACCTGTAATCTCTTCAGGTATATCTACATTCATCATATCTAAAATTGTTGGAGACAAATCGCAAAGTCTGCCCCCAGTTTTTAACTTAACGTCATCACCATAATTAAATAGTATCAATGGAACCGGGTTAGTAGTATGGCTTGTAACTGGTTGACCATCATCTGTTTTCATAGTTTCACAGTTCCCGTGATCGGCAGTAATTAAAGCTGAACCGCCTTTTTCTTTTAACTTGTCAAGAACTTTCCCTAAATTGAAATCTACTGCTTCTACAGCTTTTACAGCTGCTGGAATTACACCTGTATGACCAACCATATCGCAATTGGCAAAGTTCAATACTATAAGATCATATTTTCCTGAGTCTATAGCCTTTACTGTCTCATCGCCAACTTCCATTGCACTCATTTCTGGTTTTAAATCAAATGTTGCCACTTTAGGAGATGGAACTAAAATTCTATCTTCTCCGTCAAATTTTCTCTCTGCTCCGCCATTTAAGAAAAAAGTAACGTGGGCATATTTTTCCGTTTCAGCTATCCTCAACTGAGTTAACCCAACTCTACTCAAATATTCACCCAAAGTGTTATTTGGAATTTCTTCTCCAAAAGCTATTCGAACTCCACTTATAGTTTTGTCGTATTCTGTCATAGTAACATAATTCACTTTGACAATTTTATCTCTCAAAAATCCTTGGAAGTCCTCGTCCACAATTGCCCTTGTAAGTTGGCGAGCTCTATCTGGTCTGAAATTATAAAATATTACAGTATCTCCATCTTCCATTCCATTATAATTTTCTACAGTGCTGGGCTCTATAAATTCATCTGTAATTTTGTTGTGATAAGACTGGTTAATATAGTATTCAACATCAGAGATAGAATTTCCCTTTCCGCAAACAATTGTATCGTATGCTCTTTTGCTTCTCTCCCAGTTGTTATCTCTATCCATTGCGTAATATCTTCCATTTATTGTAGCAATTTTTCCTAGGCCGAGTTGTTCCATTTTTTCCAAAAGTCTTTTCACGGAATCTATTCCAGCATGAGGGGAAACATCTCTTCCGTCCAATATTACATGGACGTAGACGTCTTTTGCATCTAAATCCTTTGCCATTTCTAGCATTGCATAAAGATGCTCTTCATGGGAATGAACTCCTCCGTCAGATAAAAGACCTATAAAATGAACAGCTTTTCCTGCGCCTTTCGCCATTAAAATAGAAGACTTTAATACCTCATTATTTTTTAGGGAACCATCTCTAACGGCATTATTTATCTTTAAAAGATTTTGATATACAACTCTCCCTGCTCCTATATTTAAATGTCCAACTTCAGAATTACCCATCTGTCCGCTTGGGAGACCAACTCCTTCTCCACTTGCTACTAATTCACTTGTAGGATATTCTAAATTTAATTTATCTAAAACAGGGGTGTTGGCTAAATAATATGCATTTCCATCATATTCTTTTCCCAAACCCAAACCGTCTAAGATAATTATCATATAAGTCTTTTTACTCATTTACTTCCTCAAAACTACAAATTCTTAAAAAATCTTCTACCTTTAAGCTGGCTCCCCCAACTAATGCTCCGTCGATATTGTCCTTAGCCATCAACTCGTCTATAGTTTCAGGTTTAACAGAGCCACCATATTTAATTCTTACAGCTTCAGAAACTTCTTCGCCAAATTCTTTAGTTAAAAGGTTTCTAATATATGCGCACATTTCTTCAGCGTCGTCACTACTTGCACTTTTCCCAGTTCCTATTGCCCAAATCGGCTCGTATGCAATGACTACTTTTTTCAAGTCTTCACTGGAGATTCCTTCTAGACAAGCGATAATTTGGGTTTTTACTTTATCGAAGTGAGAGTTTTCCTCTCTTTCTTCTAAAGTCTCTCCAACACAAAGTATGGGTGCTATATCTACTTCTAAAAGTTTTTTAACTTTTTTATTGACTATTTCGTCAGACTCTCCAAAAATTTCTCTTCTTTCAGAGTGTCCAACTATTCCATAATCCACATCCAAGTCTTTTAACATTTCTGGAGAAGTTTCTCCTGTATATGCGCCTTTATCTTCAAAATATACATTTTGAGAACCCAATTTGATTTCTGATCCCTCAAGGGATTTTCCTACTGGGTATAAAGAAGTAAAGGGAACACATATTGCAACTTCCCCTGGAGAATTTATCCCCGATTCTTTCAAACTATTTACAAATTCAACAGACTCTTTTGGAGTCATGTTCATTTTCCAATTTCCTGCAATTAATGTTTTTCTCATCTATCTATCCTCAATGCTATCAATTCCAGGTAGAACTTTTCCTTCAAGTAATTCTAAACTTGCTCCTCCACCTGTAGATACATGCGTAATTTTATCACTTAGTTCAGCTTTTTCTATGGCAGAAGCAGAATCTCCACCGCCAATGATTGTAATAGCATCTGAATCTGCTAACATCTTAGCTATTTCAAATGTTCCCTTTGAAAATTTATCTATTTCAAAAACTCCAGCTGGTCCATTCCATACAACAGTTTTAGCTCCTTTTAGCGCTTCTTTTATAGCTTCTACTGTCTTAGGTCCTATATCCAATGCCATTTTGTCTTCTGGAACACTATCAACTGAAACGACTTCTGTTTCTGCATTTTCATCTATTTCCTTAGCTATTACCTCGTCAAGTGGTAAAACTAAATCTACATTCTTCTCTTTAGCTTTTTCCATTAGCTCTTTTGCCAATTCAATTTTGTCATCTTCTACTAAAGAAGTTCCCATTTCATAGCCTTTTGCTTTAGAAAAAGTATTTGCCATAGCTCCTACTATAATTATTTTATCTACTTTATCCAAAAGATTTTCAATTACACCAATTTTATCGGATACTTTAGCTCCTCCTAAAATGGCAACAAAAGGTCTTTCAGGATCTTCAATGGCTTTACCCATAATAGAAATTTCTTTTTCTACTAAGAATCCAACGGCTGAAGGTAAATTAGAAGCTATACCAACATTGGAAGCGTGAGCTCTGTGAGAAGTTCCAAAAGCATCATTTACATATAACTCTCCTAATTCTGAAAGTTCTTTTGAAAAAGTCTCATCATTTTTTTCTTCTCCAGATAAAAATCTAGTATTTTGCAATAATGCAATTTCTCCGTCTTTAAGATTCATTACAGTTTCTTTAACTTCTTCTGAAACTACTTTATCTTCGTCTAAAAACTTCACATCTGTATCTAAAAGTTCTTCCAATCTTTTAGCAACAGGTTCTAGAGAAAATTCAGGTTTAGCTTCTCCTTTTGGTCTTCCAAGATGGGACATTAGTATTACTTTTGCACCTTGTTCAACTAAATACTTTATTGTAGGTAAAGATTCTACTATTCTTTTGTCGTCATTTATTACACCATCTTTGATTGGAACGTTGAAATCACATCTAACCAATACTCTTTTACCTGAATAATTAAAATCTTTTAAAGTTTTTTTCTCCATATTATTCCTCCCAATAAAATTAAATAAGCACTGGGAATCTAGAATCCCACAGTGCTTAAATTTGTTACATTTTTTCAGCTACATATTTTGTAAGGTCTAGAACTCTTTGTGAATATCCCCACTCGTTGTCATACCAAGATACTAATTTTACCATTTTGTCTTTAACCAAAGTTAAATTAGCATCGAAGATTGAAGAATTATTTTCTCCGATTATATCAGATGAAACAATTGGCTCTTCAGTATATTTCAAAATACCTTTTAGTTCATTTTCTGATGCTTTTTTGAATGCTGCGTTAATTTCTTCTACTGTAGCTTCTTTTGAAAGTTCAAAAGTAACGTCTACTAGTGAACCTGTTATTACAGGTACTCTAACAGCATATCCAGTAAGTTTTCCTTTAACTTCTGGTAAAACTTCAGCAACTGCTTTAGCAGCTCCAGTTGTAGTTGGTATAATGTTTATTGCTGCAGCTCTTGCTCTTCTCAAATCTTTATGTTTATTATCCATAATGTTTTGGTCATTTGTATAAGCATGGATAGTAGTCATAAGTCCTCTTTCTACACCAAAGTTTTCTAGAACTACTTTTGTTACAGGTGCTAGACAGTTTGTTGTACAAGAAGCATTTGAAATTACGTTATCTGTTTCTGGATTGTAATCTTCTTCGTTAACACCCATTACTATTGTTTTGTCTACGCCTTTACCAGGTGCAGTTAAAATTACTTTTTTAGCTCCTGCTTTGATGTGTTTTTCAAGTCCTTCTTTATCTCTAAAAGCTCCTGTTGAATCAATTACCACTTCTACACCTAGGTCAGTCCATGGAATTTCTTCTGGATTTCTGTGATTAGTGAATTTGATTTTTTCTCCATTGATTACTAGTCCTTCTTCGTATGGCTCAACAGTTCCTTCAAATTTTCCATAAGCTGAGTCATATTTGAAAAGATGAGAGAAAGTCTCCATATCCCCAGTTGCGTTTATTGCAACAATTTCAAATCCTTCAAAACCACATTCGTAGTAACCTCTAACTACGTCTCTTCCTATTCTACCAAATCCATTTACTCCTACTTTAATAGACATAATCAATCTCCTCCATAAATATTGTCATTTTATTATCTACCCAATATTTTAAACTTTAAAATATTATATTAATATCTTTTCCTTTTACTTGAACTCATTATACCCATGGAATCACGATATTTAGCAACTGTTCTTCTAGAAATTTTATATCCCAAATCGTTTAGCTTATGGGTTATATCTTGATCGGATACGGGCTTAGCTTTATCTTCAGTCTCTATTGTAGTTCTAATAAATAGTTTTATTTCTTCTACAGAAACTTCTCCCTTGTCGGTCTCGATTCCACCCTTGAAAAAATCTTTTAGTTCGACTACTTTATTTGGGGTCTGTATATATTTTCCGTTAACAGTTCTAGAAACAGTGGACTCGTGAACGTCAATTTCTTTGGCAACTTCTTTCATTGTCATAGGATTTAAGTGACCCTTATTTAATAAGAAGTCCTTTTGTCTTTCACAAATCACAGTTGCCACGTTCATAATTGTCTCTCTTCTTTGTTCTATGCTTTTTATTATCCAATTAGTGCTTCTAAACTTTTCTCTAAGAAATGCTTTTGCATTAATTTCAATATCGTCTTTTAATAATTCTGCATAAAATTTATTTTGCCTAACCCTTGGCATCGCATCTTCATTGAAGGACAAAATTAGTCTTTCTCCTTCTATTTCAAGGATTAAGTCTGGAATTATAAATTTAACTGGATTGTCTGTAAAATTCATAAACTGTCCGGGTCTGGGATCTAATTGCCTTATTTTGTCGAAACTCTCTTGAATTTCTTTATTGGTTTTATTATATTTATTAGCTAAGAGTTCCACTCTGTTTTCTGCTAAATCTACTAAATCCTCTCTAATTATGGATAAAGTTGTTTCATCAAATCCCTTTTCTTTTCCTTGTCTCAGTAAACATTCTGAAAGATTTGTAGAACATATCCCTGTGGGATAAAAAGTTTGTAAAATCCTAAGAACTTTTTCTACTTTAGAAAAGGAAAATCCGTATTCATTTGAAAACTCATAGAGATCTCCTTCAATATAACCGTTTTCATCCATGAGTCCTAATAAATATTCCCCAATAACCCTCTCTTCATCCTCTAAATTGACAGATATCAATTGTTCGTATACATAGTCATATAGAGTTTCTCCACTTGAGACAAATTTTTCGAAAGTGTTTTCTTCTTCAGAGTCATCTTTACTTTGGTAATTATTAGAAGAACCCCCTGAGTAAAAGTCGTATTCATAATTGTCAACTTCCACTTCTATCGTAGGATTCTCTTCAGATTCCTTCGTCAAAAAATCTATTAATTCAAAGTGATTATACTGCAAAATCTCTATAGACTGACGTAACTCCATTGTCATAGCCAGTTTTTGAGTTTGTTGTAAAGATATATCCAGTCTCATAGCATCACATCACTTCTTTGTTCTTATATAATATACTTCTGTACTTAGCTTTCCAACTACGACGTCAAAAATATTAACCTCCCTATCATCATTTGTAAACCCGTCTTTATCAAATATCTTGTTTACTACAATGTTATCTAAGTCTACTTCTGTTCTGTAATTTTTGCTAAGTGATCTCAATGCATTTTCTGGATCTACTTTTACATCTTTGATAGATGCATTATGATAAATAACATATGCCTCTTCATCATGGACTATAATATATCCAAGTATTGGATTAGATTTTAAATCCAAAAAAAATAAATTATTTCTTATATCTATTTTATCATATTTTGCAAAAGAGTTAATTCTTTTTCGCAAATAAATTAAATCTATGAAATATTTAGTAAACTTTTTGTTCTTTTGTTTTAACGACCAATCTATAGCATTTAAGCTGGCTGGACCATTGTATGTGTTAGATATTCCATTTTTACTTCTCAAAAATTCGTTACCTTCATGAATAAAAGGTATTCCAAAGGAAGTAAATAAAATGCTATTTGCCAATTTATTCACATCCTCTTTCATGGAAGCATCTGCTCCCCTTAAAGCTAAAGAAATTTTATCAGTTAATATTAAATCGTCATGTGAATTGGCGTAGTTAATGGACTCTGTAGGTTCATATGCAAATCCGTGATGTAGGGAGTCAAAATCTATTGAACCTGCTATTCCTGTTTCAACACAAATCTTTTTGTTAAAATCCCCCATAACAAAACCCAAACCTCTGCCGTTGTTATCTCCCTTTAAACAATCTCTAAAAATGTCGTTAAAGCAAGCGTAGCCCTTGTTTTGCTGAGATCCTTTAACTACCATTTTTCTATCATCTAAAGTCGTATAGCCACCAGTCCAAGGTTCTCCATAAATTAAAACGTCTTCGTCAATTTTTTTGGCTAAATTTACAACAGCCTCCATAGTGTCAATATCGATTAATCCCATTAAGTCAAATCTAAATCCGTCAACCTTATACTCTTCCATCCAGTATTTAATGGAATCTAGAATAAACTTCCTATACATAGGTCTTTGGGTATCCATTTCAGTCCTACCCCCGCACCGTTGGAAGGAGTTCCATCATAACGATATCTCAAATAATATCCAGGATACAATGTTTCAAAGTTAGATCTTTTTCCCCTATAGACGTGATTATAAACTACGTCTAAAACCACTTTTATGCCCGCTTCATGCAATTTCATTATCATAGTTTTAAGCTCAATAATTCTATTTTTAGGACATAGTGGATCTGTGGAATACGATCCTTCTGGCACGTTATAAAGTTCTGGGTCGTATCCCCAATTGTAATTTTCGTCTATAAAAAAGTTTTCTTCTCGCTCATCTACGGTGATGTAATCGTAAATTGGCATAAGGTGAACGTGGGTAACTCCTAGTTCAACTAGATGATCTATTCCAGTGGAACAATCTCCAAATTTAGTTCCAGACTCTACAACTCCTAAAAACTTTCCTCTATTTTTAACATTAGAGGTTTTAGAAAATGTAAAATCCTTGATATGCATCTCATAGATTATTGCTTCAGAATTCTTTATTTTAGGTCGATAATGATTTTCCCAACCCTCAGGATTAGTTTCATTTAAATCAATAATAGCACTTTTATTTGAATTGACAGAAGCTGAAACTGAATAAGGATCTGTCACTTCTGAATTTGTATCTGTAATATAAGTGTAAAACTTTCCCTTTAAATCCTTAAAAATGGTTATTTCAAAAATACCATTTCTATTTTTTTCCATGGGATAATCTTTTCCTACAATATCTTCTGCTTTTTCGTAAATTCTTAGCTTTAAATTTTTATTTGGCGGACTAAAAACTCTAAAAGTCGAAGACTCCTTTGAGTAAGTCAGTCCCATTTCCACATCTGAGTAAAGCTTACGTGGCTTTCTAATTAATTCCATCTATAATCCAATAACCCTATTATAATATTTTATATATTCATCACAGGATGTATTCCAACTAAAATCTTTTTCCATTGCAGATTTTATTATGCCTTGGAATGATTCTTTGTCTTTATAAACATCTATTGCTTTTTTCACAGTCTCCAACATTTCATGGGCGTTTATATTTGAAAAACTAAACCCAGTACCTTCTTTCGTAAATTTATTATATGCCTCTATTGTATCAGTAAGTCCTCCAGTTTCCCGGACTATAGGAACAGTTCCATATCTCATAGAAATAAGTTGAGATATTCCACAAGGTTCTGCTATTGATGGCATCAAATATAAGTCTGCTGCCGCATAAATTTTGTGGGAGTGAGCTTCGTTAAAATAAATTCTAGCCGACATCTTATCTCTAAAGATTCTATCGTAAAATCTCAGCATCTCTTCGTATTTGTACTCTCCAGTTCCTAAAACTACAAACTGAATGTCCAATTGTAACATTTCGCCTAAAATATAATCTAATAAGTCAATTCCTTTTAAATCCACTAGCCTTGTAACCATGGCAATCATAGGAACGTCTTCTCTAACTGGTAAGTCGAAGAGTTTTTGCAATTCTAATTTATTTTTTACTTTGTCTTTTATAGTTTTTAAACTGTAATTATGGTCTATCCATTTATCTGTTTCTGGATTGTATTTTTCATAATCTATTCCATTTACAATTCCTACAAGTTTTCTTTCGTGTTTTCTAATAATTCCATCTAAGCCCTCGCCAAAATAAGGGTATGTTATTTCCTGGGAATAAGTTTTGGAAACTGTAGTCAATAAATCGCAATAAACGATTCCAGCTTTCATCATATTTATTGCCTCATAAAACTTAATACCGTCTTCGTGGAAATATTCATCTGACAATCCCATAAGAGGTAGCATACCTTCAGCTGGAAAAACACCTTGATATTTTATATTGTGGATTGTATAAGCCGTTTTAATGTCTTGATAAAATCCATCTCCCTTGGCAAAATCTTTTATATACAAGGGAACTAATCCAGTGTGCCAGTCATTTGCATGTACTATGTCAGGCTTAATGTCTAGAAATCTTAACAGTTGAACACAAGCTTTAGAAAAATATACAAACCTTTCCCCATCATCCCCTTGTCCATAAATGGAGTGTCTATTGAAATAAAATTCGTTATCTATGAAATAGAAATTGACATCATCTTTTATTAATTTGAAAACTCCAACGTGCTGTCTTCTCCAGTCCATATCGACAAAGTAACTTCCAATATATTCCATTTTTTCCTTATACTCAAAGGGAATTTGTCCATACAGAGGCATTACTACAGAAATATCTTCTCCCTTTTCTTTAAAAGCTTTAGGTAACGATCCTGCAACATCTGCTAGACCACCTGTTTTAATAAAAGGAGAAGCCTCTGATGCTATATAAAAAATATTCATATCTTAATCCTTTTCTACTACTTCAGATTTTCCAACTACATAGGGTTGATTTATACTTCCCACCAAGCTTACTTCTTTTTTTACAACGCCGTATTTGTCAATTATACTATTTACGACGACAGCACCATCTTCAATAACTGATTTTTGCATTATAATTGAGTTTTTGATTATGGCATTTTTTCCAATTTTAACTCCTCTAAAGATAATGGAATTTTCCACATCCCCTTCTATCTCACAGCCATTGGCAATTAGACTATTTTCTACTTCTGGGAATTCTCTATAAATCGTTGAAGGTTCGTCTTTAGTTTTAGTCATAACACGACCGTTATTAATAAATAACTCATTATATTTACTAATGTCTAATAGGTTCATATTTGCATTAAAGTAAGTTCTAACGTCCTTTATAACTTTTACAAATCCATCAACTGGATAAGATACTATAGACAAAGTATTTTTATTTTTTATAATGGCATCTTTTAATGAAGTTGCATTCCCTTTTTCAACAGATTCTTTTATCAATTTTATTAAAACATCTTTTTTAATAAAAAGGGTGTTAATGTACATATTAAAATCAGTCTCTGTTCCCAAATTTACTCCTATATTGGTTACATATCCATTGTCGTCTAAATGAAGCTTATCTGTATTGACATATTCTCCAGTATTATCAGATTTTTCCACATACATTAATAATATGTCAGAATCAGTTTCAATAAATTTTTTACAAGCATCATCTAAATTTTTCATAAAGATGACATTGGAATCCTGGATCATAACATTTTGTTCCTTTGCAGTCTCTAAAAAATTTAAAGTACTGTAAAAGTCTGCTAAAT
>JAEZYW010000155.1 GCA_023418835.1 Bacillota bacterium
ACCATGGACAGTACGATCCTCATATTTGGTTGAGTTTAAGAAATGCAGAAACTATTCTAGAAAATATAGAGAGGGCTGTGTCTAAATTAGATAGTGAAAACCAAGAAAAATACAAAGAGAATTTAAACAGCTATTTAAGTCAATTGAAAGAACTTGACGAAGAGTATACAAAAAAACTTTCAGACAATAAAAGAGATACAATAATCGTCAGCCATGAAGCCTATGCATATCTATGTAGAGATTACAATTTCAAACAAGTGGGTATTGAAGGAGTACTTGCAGAAGGTGAACCAAGTGTTGCTCAGATTGACAATATAATTAAAGTTTCCAGAGAATTGGATGCGAAAACCATATTTTATGAAGAAACTATAAGTCCAAAAGTTGCCAATTTAATAGCAGAGGAAGTAGGGGCAAGTTTAGAGCTCTTAAGCCCAATTGAGACTTTATCACCAGAGCAAGAAAAGAATGGTGAAAACTATTTAACGATTATGAAATCAAATTTAGAAGGAATATACAAAGCATTAAATGAATAAAACTTTGGAATTAAAGGATATAGGATTTTCTTATGGAAATAATTTAATATTCAAAGACATCTCATTTTCAATTTTTGAAGGTGAGTTTGTAGCAATTGTTGGAGAAAATGGAACAGGGAAGAGCACATTGATGAAGATAATCATCGGTGAGTTGTTCCCTGATTCAGGTACTCTTTTATTTGATAAAAATCAAAATATTGGATACGTTCCTCAACTTAGCGCAGCGACTTCCAATAACTTTCCCATAACTATTAAGGAAATTATGGCATTAAATTTGTCTAAAGAAGTTAATAGATTTGGAAAGATTGGAAAGGAGTGGGATAAAAAAATAGATACTATTTTAGGAATCGTCGATTTAAAGGATAAGAAGGAATCTTTGTATGGAAGTCTTTCAGGAGGCCAAAAACAAAAGACCATGTTGGGAAAGGCTCTAATTTCTGATCCCCAGATTCTTCTTTTAGATGAGCCCTTAATAGGTTTAGATGAAGCCTCTAGGGAAAATTTCTTAGAGTTACTTCATCACCAAAGTAAAGATCATAAAATTACAGTTTTAATGATAACTCACGATTTGGAAGAAATATCTAGATACTCCGACAGAGTTTTGAAAATAGAGGAAGGAAAAGTGATAGAGATATGATCGGACTTCTTCAATATGATTTTTTGCAAAGAGCATTTTTAGTTAGCGCTTTGCTAGCTATAGTAATGCCTTTGATTGGAATAGTAATAGTAAATAAAAATATTTCTGTCATTGGAGATGCCCTTTCTCATACATCTTTAGCAGGGGTAATATTTGGGGTGATTATTGGAATAAATCCCGTAATTTCTTCCATATTAATTTGTGTAATTGCCAGTGTATTAATAGAATATCTTCGCTCAAAGTTTCCAGGACATTCCTCCATTTCTACGACGATAGTAATGAGTTTTAGCATTGGACTTGCCAGTGTCCTTACGGATTTTGTAAGGGGTGCTGCAAATTTAGAGTCTTTCTTATTTGGATCTATAGTTGCAATTGCTAAAGACGAGCTATTTATTGTAATGGGACTTTGTTTAGTTGTTTTGATTTTTTCTGTCTATTTTTATAGGGAACTTCAATACATCTCCTTTGACGAAGAGGGGGCTAGAGTTTATGGCATCAATGTCAAGGTTGTAAACTTCATTTTTACAATTCTTACGGCAATTACAATTGCAATTGGCTCTAGAACAATTGGAGTTATGATAATTTCAAGTATGTTGGTAATTCCCGTAGCTTGTGCTATTCAATTGAGACAAAGTTATTTTAGAACCATTGTTATATCGAGTTTTTTAGGTTTTATTTTTATGATTTCTGGTTTGATATTGTCATTTTATCTGAATTTAAAGCCTGGGGGAACGACTATTATAATAGCTACCTTAACTTTGATTTTTATAATATTATTTAAAGATAAAAAAAGAATCCTAGGTTAACACTTAAGATTCTTTTTTTATGAGTAGAGTCTTTATTGTATCTTCGATCCTTTATAAGTTTGTCATAACTCTTGTTCTAATTAAAAAAGGTCTCGATAAATCCTTTTTCGACTTCCCTCAAGGCCGGCAGGCCGAGAAATGGTCTCAAAGGAAATTATCTTCGACCCTTAAATTATTTTGTAGCTTAAAGTTTTAAACTATCTTTTAGCTGAACAAATTAGTTAGCCATTTTATAAAATTATTAAAGGCTGCTTGTAAAGATTGTAAAAATGATTTACCTTCTTCAGTTGAAAGATATTCTGCTGCTTTTTCAGAATATTGTTTTGCAGTGTCAGCTACTTTTTCCCAATCTACATTGGCGTTTTTCATTCTCATAAATAATCCCACTAACTGGTTTACTTGTTCATCTGTTAGATTTACATTATAGTTATTTGAGATATTTATTATTATCGTTCTAGCTTCTTCTTCTGTCTCTGGCATATTTTCAGAAAAAGCTATTTTTATATCGTTTATTATTTTTGTAGTATCAATTCCACCGATTTGCTCACTTAACTCAGTAGTAATTACTAACTCTTCATTTGCAACTTTTTTTACATCGTCAGGTATAGTTTCCCCTGTCAAAGTTTCATAAGCTTTCATAATACCAGTTAATGCACCAGTACCAGTTACCTTAAATGGAGCAGTTACTTTAACATCTGCATCTTTTATTCCTGCTGTTATCAAGGCATTTCTGTATATGTCTTCAGTTATATAAGTTATATTGTCTGAAACATCTACATCTACGCCTCTGCCGTCATCTAAAACTGTAATTTTAGCTGATGATATTGCAATATTACCTATTTTATCTGGAGAAATTATTCCTCCTAAATATTTGTGTTCTTCTGCGTTTGTGACTTCTATTACTTTTGCATTATCTGAACCTAATTCTACTAATATAGAAGTTTTTTGTTCTGGAGTCAAATCTGCTCCAATACTTATAATTTCATCTCCAACAACTGCATCTGCAAGGGCTGGTGTAGTCATCATAAGAATAGCCAGAGATAATATTAATAACTTTGTAATTTTTTTAAACATAATTACCTCCTTATTTGTCTTTGATAGTATAACATAAACATTAATTGAGAAATGTTACAAAATAGTAAATTAATAAAACTTTAAGAATCTTCACCAATTTTTCTTATTTAACAGTCTAATATACTGTCAATAATATTTTGTGTTTAATGGTATAATTGAATTTGAATATTTAAACTTTGGAGGAATAAATGAAGGGATATCTAGCAAATGGACTATTTGGAATAGGCGATAGAATGTTAAATTCTCTCATTGCCGGAGAACTTAGAAAAGAAGTTAAGGAATTAGATTTATATGTGCCTCAAGAAAATGATGCTATAAATGATAAAAGCGCCCATGCCGACTCTATTGCAATAGCGAGAGCTGATATGGAAAGATTAAATAACAGCGATTTTCTAATTGCAGTTATAGATGGAGTTGAAGTCGATAGCGGTGTAGCTGCTGAAGTAGGAGCCTTTTATATGACAGGAAAGCCAATTTTTGCACTGTATTCAGATGTTCGTCAACAGGGAAGAGACAACGAGAAAAAGATAAACGCTCTTATTGAAGACGGAACAGAAAACCAATTTATGTATAGAAATTTATTTTTGATAGGACTAATAAAAGATTCAAAAGGTGGAATTTATTCAACCGTAGAGGAATTAGTAGAAGGTATTAAAGGAAAATTTCAAATTTAAAGGAATAAAGACACAAAACTTTCTTAATATTAGGATTATAAAAATCTCCTGATTCAGTTATTTATTTTATCAGGAGATTTTTTATAAATTTAAAAGCATAAATTTATAATTTTTTAGTTTGACGGGCATGTCATATGTCTAAGGTGAAAGTCCTAAGGGGCGTAGTTATCGACGAACCCGATAGCAACTTGCAAGTTTCACATCGTGAGGTGTGGGAGAGAGGAAGCAATAGCGA
>JAEZYW010000203.1 GCA_023418835.1 Bacillota bacterium
ATATTATAGCGAATTGGAGTCCATCGGATTTGATCTTAAAATTGATATCCGAGAGGACAACGAGATTTTAGGAATCCAAAACGCCTTGGCAAGAGTGTTTACAAACCTATTATCAAATATAAAAAAACACGGCACAGAATCGGCGGAAATAACCCATGGGGTAATCGACGGAAAACTCCAGACCATAATAAAAAATAAGATTAAACCAGAAGCAGCTTTAGAAGAAGAAAGAATCTTTGAAAAGTTTTATACAGGAGAAAAAAGCCGCCACCAAACTAGTAGCGGAATTGGAATGTACTCCAGTAAAATAATATTAGAAAAAATGGGCCACAATATCCAAGCCCAAATAAAAAACGGACAAATGATAATTACCATAACATATAGATAATGGTGTGTAGGGGAGGTGTTCCCACGCCTCCCGAACGAGAATGTAGGGGATAGCGTTCCTACGCATCCCGAAAACCATTTAAAAGGTCGAAGATAATATCCTTTTGAGACTATTTCATGGCCTGCCGGCCCGAGGGTAGTCGAAAAAGGATTTATCGAGACCTTTATTTTATGTTTATCATTATAAAAACGGTACGCATGGGAATGCGTACCCTACAAAACTACGGTACGCATCTCCTTCGTAAAAATATATTTTGGTAAATTGCAATTTTAAATAAAATAAGATGTCGATATCCTTGCTCTTGGAATACGCCCCGTACGATGGAAATTTCCCTTTAACTTGCCGCAGGCTACACTTTTCACTTTTAACTATTATCTATCTAATGCGTTCCCACGCCTCCCGAAAACCATTTAACCGGTACGCAAGGGAATCCGCCCCCTACATTCCTTTATATTTCCTTTATACTACCTTAACCCTTTAGAAATGCAATTAATCTTAAATTATTTTATAATGTATACAGAAATTAATAAGGAGGATTTAACTTGATAAATTATATAAAATCAGAGCTATTTCGAACCTTTAAAACCCCAATCTACAAAGGTCTTTTGCTCTTTTCTCTAGCCATAATCGTAATAACTGTAGGAGTAATAAAATTAACTAATCCAAATTTTGAAAACTATTTTTTAATTATGGAAAGTTTTGCATCTTTGGCAATTCTTCTAGTTAGCTCGATTTCAGCAATAATAGCATATAAAACAAAGGACACAAAAATCCAAATTCTCTCCCACGGAGTTAGAAGGTCGGAGATGTTTTTTTGGGATTTAATCTCAATGCAACTAATCTCCCTCATAACAACTTTGATTTTGGCAGCCCTTGCCATAATTAGTGGAATTTTTGTAGAAGGACTGGGAAATCTGGAACCCTACAAAACTTTTATCCATATGGTTGGGAATATGATTTTTTTGAACATAAATCTTAACAACGCTATAATGGGATTAGTTTACCTATCCAACAACGTATCCCTAGGAATCATTTCAAACTACGTTTTAATTCCTCTACTGACCATGATGCTTTCTGTTTTTGCCATAGAAACGAGATTTGAGAAAATTTTCAATGTACTATCAGAAATTCAACCCTACTCAATTCTTCAAAAATTTGCAGGTAGCGAATCCCTATTTTCTAACATCAAAGTGATAGGAATTAGCATAATCTTTGTATTAATAGCATATGTGGCAACGGGACTATTTGCCTTTAAAAAACGAGAAATTTATTAGGAGTAAACCATGAAAAATACAATTATTAAAACGACAAATTTGACAAAAAAATATAAATCCAACTACGCCCTAAAAGACGTCTCTATCAATATAGAAAAAGGAGAAATCTACGGAATAGTAGGAAAAAACGGAGCAGGAAAATCGACTTTATTAAAACTCCTAAGCGGAATAACAGACCCAACAGAAGGATCTGTGGAACTCTTTCAAGAAACCAACCTAATGGAACAAAGAAAGAGAATGTCCTCAATCGTGGAAAATCCAACCCTGTTTGGAGAACTTTCTGAAAAAGACAATCTCGAATAATTTAGAATCCAAAGGGGAGTGGCAGACAAAAACACCATAGACGAAACCCTAAGACAAGTGGGACTAGATCCTGAGGACAAAAAACAAGTAAAAAAATACTCAGTGGGAATGAAACAAAGACTAGCCCTTGCCCTTTGTTTACTAACAAACCCTGAGATTTTAATCCTTGACGAGCCCACAAGTGGAATTGACCCTTCAGGAATAGTGGAAATTAGACACCTACTTCAAAAGCTAAACAGAGAAAAAAACGTGACGATTCTAATATCTAGCCATATCTTATCAGAACTGGGAAATTTGGCGACGAGAATCGCAATTATTGACGACGGAATAATCAAAGAAGAGCTCTCCCTAGACGAACTCTACGAAAAATCTTCCGAATATCTAGAACTTGTAACGACATCCCCAGAAAAAGCGGCTATAATATTAGAAGAGAAATTTAAAATAGCGGACTACGAAATAAAACCCGACAGATCCATTATGGTCTATGAAAAACTAGATCAAGTGGAAGAAATTGTAAAAGCCCTTGTAGAAGGAGAAATCGGCGTTAAGAAAGTTCTTAGAGAACACAAAACTCTAGAAGAATACTATATGAACATAACTGGAGAATAAATAGATGCTAAACTATCTCGCATCAGAGATTTTTTTAATAAAAAAAGCCAGAAGCTTTAAACTAGCCTTATTAGCAGGGATATTTTTCCTTGCTTATTTGTCGATAACATATTTCATCTATACCCAATCTCCACCCCCAGAAGGGGAGACCTCCCACATTGCCTATTTAGAAGGAATAGGAGATCTCATCTATTTTGTCGGATTTGTCATTGGAGTTTATCTAATTAACCTTCTTTACAAAGACAAGGACTACCACAGAATTGCCCTGTCTTCAGGAAAAAGAAAATTGGAAATGATGATAGAAAATCTTTTTGTCCTACAGATTTTTTCTATCGTAATTTTAATACTCTTTTTAATAGCTGCAGTTTTGATTAATCTACTCCTAGCGGAAATTATGGGATTTTCTCCCAATCTCGGCTTGAAGTTTCTAGTGGAAAACTTTAAAAATGTGATACTCCTTCAACTCCTATTAAATCAACATTTAATTGGAGTGATTTATCTTACAGGAAATAAAGTGATTTCTTCCACAACAGTTTTAGTATTATTAGTGATTTCAACCCCTATAAAATACTTTCACAATCTAACAGGACAAATCTTAAGAATCGTTTTTCCTTATTATTATTTTTTAGAAAACCAAGAAATGCTGACAATAAACTATAAATTTTTGATATTATATGTAATAAATGCCATCCTTTTTGTAGGGATAGGTTATTTAGGATTTCGAAGGAGAGAATACTAATGACCACAATTCTAATTATAATAATTGCAATTTTACTCACCGTCCTAGGACTAATAATTTTTCAGATTATCTCCATAAAGGAACAACTAAACCTCATAACGAAAGAAAAAAAGACTAACAAGCTAGTTACAGTCTCAATCCATGGCCTTAAAATTGACGAATTGGTAATCGAAATTAACAATCTAATAAAAGCCCACATCCAAAAAGAACAAGAATTGGAATACGAAAAAGCCAGACTGAAATCCCAAGTGACAAGCATCTCCCACGACCTCAGAACCCCTTTAACTTCTATAATGGGATATCTTGAACTCTTGGAAAAATGTCAAAATGAAGAAGAGACCATTAACCATATCGAGATAATCAAAAGAAAATCCGAGACAATGCAAAAACTTGTAGAAGACTTTTACGAAGTCTCTCTAATAGAAGATAAAAACTACGAATTTGGAATCGAAAAATTTCTTCCATCCTATATAATAGAAGACACGATAATGTCATATTATAGCGAATTGGAATCCATCGGATTTGAACTTAAAATTGATATCAGAGAAGACAACGAGATTTTGGGAAACCAAAACGCCTTGGCAAGAGTGTTTACGAATCTAATATCAAATATAAAAAAACACGGAACAGAATCGGCGGAAATAACCCATGGGGTAATCGACGGAAAACTTCAGACTATAATAAAAAATAAGATTAAACCAGAAGCAGCCTTGGAAGAAGAAAGAATCTTTGAAAAATTTTATACAGGAGAAAAAACCCGCCACCAAACTAGTAGCGGAATTGGAATGTACTCCAGTAAAATAATATTAGAAAAAATGGGCCACAATATCCAAGCCCAAATAAA
>JAEZYW010000002.1 GCA_023418835.1 Bacillota bacterium
CCCGGCCCCATGGTCCCAAACCACGTGCGCTACCAAACTGCGCTACATCCCGAACAGCAATAACTATTATATGACACCTAAATAGAAAAAGCAAGTACTTTTTTAAAAATATTTTACATTACCATAAACCCTTAGAATAAGATGGTTTAAAATATTTATCTCCCATAATTAAAAATATTTTGTAAAAAATAAATTCGCTTATTCATGAATTTTGACTTTAAGTAATTATTGAATTAAAGAATAATTAAGGGTATACTAAAATAATATTAAAGAGTTTAACAAAGGCGTAAAATAGGGGGCAAAATGAAAACAATATATACTAATTGTACAATCCACTCCATGAATAATAGTGGAGATATCTTCAATACTATGGTCGTAGAGGATAGCAAAATTGTGGAGATATACAATTCAAAAGAGAAAATGGCAGGAGAAAATGTTGTCGATTTGAAAGGGCAATTCGTTTATCCAGGGCTGATAGACTCACATATGCACCTTGGATATTATGCAATCAACGCCAAACAAGTCAAGCTAGCAGGAGCGAAATCTAAAAAAGAAATTTTAGAAAGAATATCTAATCACATAAAAGAAAATCCTCCAGAAGAAGGGCAATGGATAGAAGGATTCGGATGGAATCACGATTATTTTGAAGATGACAAAACCTTTTTAAACAGAGAAGATTTAGATAAAATTTCAAAAGAAATTCCAATTTGTATGACTAGAACTTGTGGCCATATGATAAGCATGAACTCTAAGGCCCTTGAACTTGCAAAAATTGGGAAAAATCCCCCAATTGTTGAAGGTGGGCAAATTGATATAGACATAGAAGGAAATCCATTGGGAATTATAAGGGAAAATGCAATTAACGAAGTGAGAAAGTTTATTCCAAGACTTCCTTTGGAAAAAATAAAAGAATCTTTAATAGAAGGAATTAAAGAAATGAACAAGTGGGGGCTCACATCAGTACACTCAGACGACTTTGAGACGATTCCTGGATATAACTATAAAGAAATTTTAGAATTATTTAGACAAATGTCAGAAGAAGGTTCTTTAAATATCAGAATTTACGAACAGTGTAGATTAAAAAGAGAAGACCTTGACGAATTTTTCAAAGATGGAAATACCACTGGGATGGGAAATGAATTCTTTAAAATAGGACCCCTTAAATTGTTTTTAGACGGCTCTTTGGGTGCTAGAACGGCAGCCCTAAGAGAAGCCTACACTGATGATCCTGACAACTTTGGAATTATTACGGCATCAGATGAAGAGATAGATGAAATGGTTACAAAGGCATTTGAACACAATATGCAAGTAGCCGCCCATGGAATTGGAGACAAAACCATTGAAACCGCTATTAAATTTATGAGTAAGAACAGGCGAGACGACTTAAGAAATGGTGTGATCCACTGTCAAATTACAGACAGCGATATTCTGAGATCCTTTAAAGAAAACAAAATCTTGGCATACATTCAACCGATATTTTTAGATTACGATAGAAATATTGTTTGGGACAGAGTTGGAGACAGAACATATACTTCTTATAATTGGAAAACTCTTGTGGACTTAGGAGTACACGTCAGTTTTGGAACGGACTTTCCAGTGGAACACTTCAATCCATTTCACAACATTTACGAAGCAGTAACCAGAAAAGACTTAAAAGGTCAACCGGAAGAAGGATTTTTAATCGCTCAAGCCCTTAGCGTGGATGAATCTCTAAGAGCTTATACCTTTGAAGGAGCATATGCATCCCATGAGGAAGATATCAAGGGAACATTAGAAATAGGAAAGCTTGCAGACTTTATAGTATTAAAAGATGACTTATATAAAATTGACCCGATGAAAATTAAAGATGTTACTGTGGAAGAAACATATGTTAATGGAAACAGAGTCTACAGTAAAAACTAAATAAGAATAAGAAACTTATAAATTAGCCTATTAGCCAAGGCTAATTTTTTTGTAAAATAATTTAAAAAACTCCTTGACAGCATAAATGAATTTTGTTAATATATACAAGCTGTCTCGAAACGAGGGATAAAAATTCTTGACAAGAATTTTAAAAAGTTTTTAAAAAGTCTTGACAAAGGAAAAATAGTTTGATAGAATAATCAAGCTAACCTTTTAAAAGGGATGGCAATGAACCAATGAAATTGAATATAGTGTGAGAACGAATTAAAAACACACAAAGCAAAATACGGAAAACTAAGTCAGTTTAAGTAATGAGCTTTTGGAAAAACTTAAAATTTTAATTGAGAGTTTGATCCTGGCTCAGGACGAACGCTGGCGGCGTGCCTAACACATGCAAGTCGAGCGATGAAACAAAAGCAGATCTCTTCGGAGTGACGCCTTTGTGGATTAGCGGCGGACGGGTGAGTAACACGTGAGTAACCTGCCGTACACATTGGGATAGCCTCGGGAAACTGGGATTAATACCGAATGAAACATACTGATAGCATTGTCAAAATGTCAAAGATTTATCGGTGTACGATGGACTCGCGTCTGATTAGCTAGTTGGTGAGATAACGGCCCACCAAGGCAATGATCAGTAGCCGGCCTGAGAGGGTGATCGGCCACATTGGGACTGAGACACGGCCCAAACTCCTACGGGAGGCAGCAGTGGGGGATATTGCACAATGGAGGGAACTCTGATGCAGCGACGCCGCGTGAGCGAAGAAGGAATTCGTTTCGTAAAGCTCTGTCCTATGGGAAGATAATGACGGTACCATAGAAGAAAGCCCCGGCTAACTACGTGCCAGCAGCCGCGGTAATACGTAGGGGGCGAGCGTTGTCCGGAATTATTGGGCGTAAAGGGTTCGTAGGCGGTAATGCGTGTCATCTGTGAAATC
>JAEZYW010000131.1 GCA_023418835.1 Bacillota bacterium
CTTTAGGGGTGGGAAAATTTCATTTATCACCTTATAATGTATTTGTATCTATCTTTAGGAAGTGATTTTATGAAAAGGAAGTTCTTATTATTAACAACTGTTGTAATGCTTTTATTTGGGTGCGACCAAGAGAAAAATAAAACAGAAAAAGTTATTGAAGAAGAAAATAAAAAAGTAGAGGTAACTGTTTTAGAGGAAAATAAAAAGCCCGTTGTAAGAGTTGAAAAAGAAGAAAAAGAAGAAGTGGAAATAAAAGAAGATGGAGTACTTTTAGAAATCTATCCCACTGAAAAATTTTTTGACCACAACACAGAGTCCATAATTCTAGAAACTGAAAATACATACGCTTTGGAAACTGTTAGAATGACTTCTCCAATGGATGGAGTAAATGTTTCTTTAGAAAGTGGGGAATATCTTTTTATGATGGGATTTTTCTCCCCTATGTATGATGAATTTTCAGTAGAATTGGAAAAGGATAAAGTCTATGAATTTAAGGTAACAATTCCCGAGGGCATTCCATATAATCGAATAGTTGCTGAATTGGGAGAATATAGAAATGAGTGGATCATCTCCTATAATGGTATGGAAGAAGTGGAGAAAATTCAACTGGAAAAGAAAAAGTGGAGTCCTAAATCTTTAGAAGAGTATGCACCTGAAATGGCTCTAGTAAAGGCTTCTGTCTTAAGTACTTATTTAGAAGAAACAGAAGAATTTTACGAGGAGGATTACAATTATTGGAGAAATATAGCATTAGCCACTACCTATTTAGATCCTAGGGGAACCTTATTAGAAGGAGAATTCGAAGATGCCCTGTATATAGACGAGTGGTTGCTTCCAGAAATTATAAAATCCCTTTATCCCAATTATAAAAAAGAAGTGGAAAAAATTCCCGATTTAGTTGTAGAAAACCCTGGAGGAATTGGATTTTACTCTGCTATAACTACATATGAACCAGAGATAACTCCTATGATAGATGGGGTGGAGGAAATAGATGGAAATGCTTGGGCAGTTTATGTTAGGGTAATTGATACCAAAGAAGATATCGTAAAAGATTATGAGGTGATTTTAAAAGAAAATTCCAATTTCAATGAGTTATCGCCCTTTGATTACTCCATTGACTCTATAAAGGAGATAACACAACTGGATTTGAAGGATAATTAAATATGACAAAATAATATAATTTTAGTATAATATAAATGTAAAGGTCAGTAACTCATTTAAATATTAAAGTAGAAATAACAAAATTTGTCCATAGAAATGAGAGTGATGACATGAAAGCTAAGATTAAGCTTATGAAGAAATTTGCTGTTTTTTTCATAACTTTAGTTATCATGTTGTCATTTTTTAATGGGTGCATTTATGCTTCTAATTATGAAAATGACATCTGTTGTAATGCAATAGATGGTCTAGATGTGGAGAGTCCTTAAGAGGGACTTTTCCAGATTATAATATTATTGAATCCACTTACGAGCCTTTAAATTACTTAAATAGGGGATACAAAGCCGTAGAAATTATGGACTGGGAATATACATATTTAAAAGAACCCTATTATCGATATCCCTTATATAAAGTCACTCCAATTATTGCTGTAAATAGAAATAATACGGATGCTAAAATTTCTTCTTGGTCCGACTTTTTAGATAACGATTTAACCCTTGGAATTGAGTATTACAATGAACTTCTAATAATTGCTATGAACTATGGCTTAGAGGGGAATATAAATAAACTAAAAAAATCTCAAGAACTTTTAGAAAAAAAGAAAGAAAATAATAAGTTGGTATTTGTTTCCAAAGATGGGATCTCCATAGAAGATTTTCCAGATGCCATGATTATGTACGACAACCACGCCAGGGCTCTAAACTTAGAAGGTGCAAATTTAGAAATAATACTGCCAACAGAAGGAACCGTTTCATACGGATACTCCTTAATCTCTATGGAGCCAATAGCAGTAGAAGAAAAAAATTTAATAGAACAATTTAGATTACAAGGTTACAGCGTGGGAGAAGATTCATATAAGGATGTCATGGAAATAAACGAAGGAGTTTATTTTACTACCCTAAGAATTGAAAGTATGCTAAATAGAAAGATTATAAAACCCTTTAGACCTTTGAGAACAAATAAATTTGAAAATGCCATTACATACGTTATGCTTTTTGTCCTCATAGGTATAATTAGTGTTTACTTTTATTTTAGAATTAGTTCCAAGAGTTTAAGAAATTACGTTTCATCAATTTTTTTGCTACTTTCTTTTTGGACTGTCGTCAGGCTTTTAAAAATGATGGATGCAAATGGAGATATTGTCTTCAGATATAGTTGGTATTTGTATTATGTAGCTTTAATATATGTGCCATTAATTTTTGTGTGGATTTCATTAAGTGTTGAGGAAAGTATGGAAGCCAAAAAATTAAAGATTTTAAAAAAAGTTACTTTCGCCTTTTCTACACTACTGTTGATATCAATACTGACAAATGATCACCATAATTTGGCTTTTAAATTTTTGAGTTCCTACGAGGACTATACTTTTAATTACATTATGAAATTAGTTTTGCTATATTATTTTATATGTATAGGATTTTCCTTTACCATATTAATGATAAAAGCTTTAAAGATGCCAAAGCGAAAGTTACTAATAATTCCGTCTATTGTCGTAGCAATTATGGTTGGATACATAATAGTTTTTAACGTGTTTTTAAATAATAAGATATCTGTGGAACTTACAAAAACAGTTGTATTTATTGTAATAATGATAGTTTTACTTTCAATTAGATACGGTCTAATTCCTGTAAATAAGATGCATAACCCCATTTTTAAAAATTCTAAAATTTCCTTAGAGATATGGGATTCCAATGAAAATTTAGTGTTAAAGTCTAACAATACAAAGGATTTTGATTTATATTTATTGAAGAAAAAGAAAATCAGGGGAGGATTTGCTTTTTGGTACGAAGATTTGACTTTTTTAAATGAACTTTTTCATAAAGAAGAAGAACTAAACAATAAACTGGAAGAAAATTTAGAAATTCTCAAAAGGAGATATGAAGTAGAAAAAAATCTGGAGGTTTTATCTAAAAAGGAAAAATTGTTGGAGACAGTAGAAGCTACAATCCGTGAAGATTTAGTCACCCTAGACTCTGAAATTAGATTATTAGAAACTTTCGACGACGAGAGGAAAAAGAAAAAGCTGTCTAATTTGGCATTGGAATTTGTAAAATTAAAATACATTTCCAACCTCTTAATTTTGTCCTTAAGTTATGGAAGCATTGAAGGAAGGGATATGGAAATTTATTTAAATTCTCTGGGAAAAGTAGGAAAAGATTTGAAAGTGGACTCTAGGATTTACAAAAAAGGAGAGGGAAGTCTTTCCTTTGAAACTGCTCACAAGATGATTAGCTGGTTTGTAGAGTCTTTAAATAACTTAAGGGATAGGAAAAAAGAGATGAGTTGTATCCTCGTATTAAATGAAGATGAAGTCACAA
>JAEZYW010000142.1 GCA_023418835.1 Bacillota bacterium
ACCCTACACAACCCGACATTAGAGATAGATGAAGATGCTATCCCAGTGGGAATCGAATCAATGGTAGCCTTTGCACTGGATTTTTTAGAAAAATAAAATATATAGTAGGAATTTGAAAATTCTATAAAAATATAAAGGAGATGCCTTTATTGGCACCTCGTGGGAGTGTTGACAAACTTATTTTGAAAGGTCGAAGATAACATCCTTTTGAGACCATAATGCGGGACGTCAAGGATGCCGTCCCCTACACCTGCCAGAGGGTAGTCGAAAAAGGATTTATCGAGACCATTGTCTTTAGTCTGCGAGATGCCTTTATTGGCATCTCGTTTTTGTTTGTGATAAATTTTTTATTTTAGTTACTTTCTCTCATTTTCAAAATATCCAACATACATGCCCCTATCATGCCACACAAACTCCCTCACATCATCTGAATCATTGTCAAAAGAATAGGCAAAAGTGTTTGTTACAGGATTTACTTCGATAAAATTCTCCCTACCGTCATCGCTTTTTATGTAGAATACATTTTTCACAAATTTACTCTTTTCGTAAGTTCCAAATTCGATAATGGGTCCACCCATATGTATCATATAACTATTATCTTTCCCATTAAAAACAAAATACAAAGGCATATAAGTCTTTGGATAAGGCTTTCCGGAAGGATCAGAAACTTTCTGGCTTTCATAAGTGCCATGGATATCAATTTCAAGATCTTCCACTCTCTTTTGATGTCTAACTTCCCCATAATAAAACAAAGCCATTAAAAGAACCAGCCCAATCCAAAACGCTCTTTCATAGTTTCTGTTTATATTTTTTAGCTTTTCCATATTGCCTCCTTTTGTATATTTATATTCAAATATTATTATTAATATTATTGTAACATTTTTAATTAATAATTCATTACATTTCGAATAAATAATTTCTTTACATTTGGAATACGTTCCCTACGATTTCAAACTAACTCCGTTGTTTTGATTATTTCCTTTGCAATAAGTTCTACCAAACTAATTACTATGGCAATTCCTAATAATAATACCGTCATTGAAGTAAATATTGGATAAAATATCCTCACTCCAAGTATAAGTCCAATACAGCCAATTATCATTTTTAAATTGAAATTCTTTTCCCAATAATAGTAAGGCACGTAGACAGGTTCTTTTGAAATTTGTTTTTTTATTAAAAATAAAAAGGGGAAAATTATTGATATAATTGGAAGAATTATTACAAAAATATCCAACTTAGTTTCCAAATCTTTTAATGATCTTAAGAAAAATTCAAAGTCAAAGAAAACTTCTCCGTAAGCTCCTCTGTTATATAAAATGATGTGTATTGGCAAAAAAACCAAAAGCACAATTGCAGTTATTAGATTCACCTTTAACTTATTGTAAAAATACACTTCATTTTCCATTTCGTGGACTTCCAATACTGCCTTTTTCATATCTTCATCAGAAATCCACTCTGTAAATCCCAATGATTTTGACAATAACTCTTGTAAAAACAGTCTTTCTCCCCTTGGGTATTGGATATCAAAAATATCTTTTATGTTGGAATCTGACTCGTTAAATACATATGTCATATATAGAAGATTTTTTTCTTTATATGGCAATTTTGAAATTTTTTGTATTAATTTCCTAGACTCTTTATTGGAAAGGAATTTAAATTTCATATCAGCTGTGTCTAGAAGATCGTATTTTTTTATCTCTTCAATTGAATGTTGAATAATCAAGTTTTCTGCATTACTTATCTTTTTCATAATTTTCACTTTCTCTTTTGCTTCTCAGTTTTTCTAAAATTCTTTGGTGTCTCTTTCTGGCAGTTGCATCAGAGATGCCAAAGTAATCTCCAATTTCTTTGAAATTCCAATCTTTTCCATATCTAAGATTGATTAAATCCCTTTCTTCGCCTTCTAAATTTTCAATAAGAAAAGACATTTTCTCTTTGTCCAAAATATCAAAAACTTTTTCTTCTGTCGTATTTTCTCCTTCTTCCCATAAAATTTCTTCAAATTCTTCACTGGTCACATATTTTTTGATGCTGTTATAAATTTTGTAACACTCGTTTTTCAATATAGTTATGCAATAAGGTTCTTGTTCTTCAACTGGTAGTTTTGATATCCTGTCAAAGTTTTTTGATATTATTAAAAACGCTCTAGAAACACCATCTTCAGCATGATAATTATCCCTTAAAATATCAAGGGCTATAAAGAACATTTTCTTTTTCATTCTTTTATACAATTTTTCAATTTCAGTTCTTTCCCAGTCACATAGATTTCTGGACATTAGTAATAAAATATTCATCATAGTTATTATAAATTAAATATTAACGTTTATCATTCGAAAACACGGGACGAATTTCCTTTGTAAGCGTTCTTTTAGGTTTGTTACATTCTTTTATAAAATAATATTTGAAAGTTCTTTGCATTTGAAAATCGTTCCCTAGGATTTGCCCTCTATATATAAGTTTAATCTTTTAAAATCTAAAATGTGACATTTTTTAGGGGTTTTCCTCACTTTTACAAAGAAATATCAAAAAAATAAAAATATTTTAAAAAAATGTGTCACTTTTTC
>JAEZYW010000195.1 GCA_023418835.1 Bacillota bacterium
CATTTATGTCTAATGATTTAAATAGAAGCGTTGGGGGAGCGGGCATACTTAAAGGAACATCATCTGTTTTGTCATTATTAGTAAATAATAACTATATTAATCGAGAAAAAATACCATACTTAAACGAAGAGGATATAAAAAACTACATAGCTATTATTGTAAATGCAATCCCTGAAATTAATAAAAATATTGATTTAGCTATGACTGAATTAAACGAAAAATGGGACTTTGTAGAAGATAATTATAAATATTTATTTGAAAAGAGGAAAGATAAGATATGAAAAAAGTATTAGTTATAGAGACTGGAGGAACATTTGCCACTGAAAGTGTAGGGGGAGTTAGATCTTTAGGCGCTGGAAAGGGAATATACGGAAAGTCTGAAATAATTGAAAGAGTTGAAAAATACAATTTTGAATTTGAAGTAATTCGTCCAATCTTTATGTTAAGTGAAGATATGACTTTTGAAACTCAAAATGAAATAATCGACGCCCTAAAAAATGTGGATTATTCCAAATACCAAGGGGTTATATTGGTACACGGCACAGACACAATGGCTTTTACTGCAAATTTATTGAGCTTTTTATTTGGAAATAAGAAAATCCCCGTGGTTATGGTTGGAGCAAATCACCCAATCGATATGGAATACTCCAACGGAACAGTTAACTTTGCTTCGGCAATAGATTTCATTTTTAACGTTGGCGTTCAAGGGGTCTATGTAATTTATAGAAATGAATTAGATGAGATTGAAGTCCATTTAGGGTCTAGGATAGAACAAATGAACCAAATTGTTGACGGATACTTTAGTTTTAAAAATAAAGTATTTGGATATTTTGAAGATGGAGAATTTATACAAAAGGAAGATTCTCCTGAATTAAATGAGATCGAAAAGAAGGAAAATCCCTTTGGAGACGATTTTAATTTGAAAACTCCCAATGTACTTAGACTTATCCCTTATGTGGGTTTGCGATACGATACCATAAATTTAGAGAGAGTAGACGCAATTGTCCACGGAACTTTCCACTCAGGTACAGTAAATACTAATAACAAAAATCCAGAATTTTCTATCAACACTTTAATAAAAAAGGCAGGAGAACTTTCAATACCTGTATTTGTTGGGGAAGTAGAATCAGGTTTTGATCAATACGAATCGGCAAAATCTTTGGAATTGGCTGAAAATTTCCACACAATTTATGATACTTCTATAGAAAATCTCTACATGAAAGTTTGTTTAGGCCTTTCTAAGTTTAGAGGAGAAGAATTGTTAGAATATTTGAATACAGACATATTTTTTGAAAAGTTTAAATAGTAAATTTGTTTTGATATTGACGTTATAGCCCCTATTTACAAGGGGCTTTTTTAATTGTCAACTTTAGAAATAATATTCAATTCTTCGTTATTGTAAAAATATTAGTATTAATAAGTTAAAAGTACCTTGCAATACAAGATATCATATGTTAATATATACTCAAAGGGAGGTAGATTTTATGAATGTACAATTTAAAAAAGGAGTACTGGAGCTACTAGTTTTCTCACTTCTCAAAGACCGAGACCATTATGGATATGAAATGGTAGAAAAAATTTCAGATCATATAGACATTTCAGAAGGGACAATTTATCCGCTACTTAGGAGATTGAGCAATGACGGCTTTGTCACAACCTACCTCCAAGAATCCCAAAGCGGGCCCCCGAGAAAATACTATAAATTAACTGAAAAAGGGTTTGAAAACTACGAACTTCAAATTGACGACTGGTTCGATTTTACAAATAAAGTCAATGATTTATTGAGGGGTGAAGTATGAATAAACGGGATTATCTAGATTTATTGAGATATTATTTAAGGGATTTGCCTGGTGTTGTGGTAAATGACATTATCTACGACTATGAAGAACATTTTAATGCAGGTATTGAAAACGGAAAAACTGAAGAGCAAATTTCAGAGGAATTAGGTTCTCCAGATGATATTGCAAAAGAATATCTAAATTTTTCTAGCT
Organism: Bacillota bacterium; assembly: GCA_023418835.1. Lineage (GTDB taxonomy): Bacteria > Bacillota > Clostridia > Tissierellales > Peptoniphilaceae > Neofamilia. The sequence goes on from JAEZYW010000195.1 coordinate 1,992, forward strand.
ATAAAAAAAGACGTGAATACAAAATCCCCCGAAGAAGATGTTACTATTAACTTTGAGGAGGGGATAGAAAAAATACTGATTGGTTAAAATGGGGTGCATTAATTATTTTGGGAATTATTTTATTTCCCCTTATAGCATCCTTATTCATTGGTTTTATTTCTCTATTATTTGGGATATTTATGGGAATTATCGGACTCACTGTGGGATTAATAGGAATTGGTATTACTTTGATATCCTCTTTATTTATACCTTTTGGCACCTTTGATTACATTTCCATACCAATGTTTTTCTATAATTTAAATCCAATTACTAGGATTGCAGGAACTATATTTATTATGGCAGTTGGAATATTCATGTTTAGATTGGCAATTATTTTTATAAAATGGATGATTAAAACTATAAAAGATATAATTATTTCCATAAGATGGAAGATAGGGAGATCGCGATGAAAAACAAATTTTATTAATTTTGGTAGCTATTATTGTCATTTCAGGAGTTGTGACAACTGCATCATTTTTCATATTTGACAGACATAATTTTGTTTATGATGGCTTTGATTTCGATTCTATCGTTGACGATGTGAATTTTAATCCAAAAAATTTAGTGCATTCAAGTGAATTTGACAAAATAAAAGAAATTGAAATAAGTTCAGTCACCATGAGTGTAGATATTAAAAAAGGATCCAACAAAATAGAATTCTATAACCGAGGTGAAAATAATCTAGATTATAATGTGACGAATGGAAAATTAACCGTTACTCAAGAAGGAAAAGTGAGAGACTCTGGCGTTATAATTTTTGTTGAAAATTTAAAAGACGTCAATGTAAAAGTCCGAAATTTGACAGGAACCCTAGATATTGATAGCGATGCAAAAAGTCTAGACATCAATGATATTACAGGAGCAATTGACATTAGCTCCAAAGAAAGTTTTGATATTAATTTAAAAAACGTTACAGGAACAGTAGATATGGAGTTTGACAAAATAGATGCCCTAATTACAATTGATAAAATGACAAGCACCTTCAATGTCATGGGGGAGGATTTTGTAAGTACTGGAAATTCTAATTTTTCAAAAGAAATTGGCAATGGGCGAGATAAGATAAACATTGAAAATATCACTGGAATCCTTGATATTGAAGAAAATTAAAATAAAAAAGGATTTAAGTCTAAGGTCTTGATTATCAAGATCTTTTTCTTAACATCACCTTTATAATTATCGTGTATAATGAATGTATTAATTTAAAATAGCAATGGCAATAAAATAGGAGAAGCAAATGAATAATTTTGAAAACACTTCAAATAAAAACACAAAAAGCCCGATATTATTTTCTATTTTAATTACTTTATTAATACTCGTTTTTCCCATTGTTTCCGGTACACTTGCTTATATTTTTGAATTAAAGGAATTGGAAGGTAGACTTCTACAAACTCTAGCATTTGTAATTG
>JAEZYW010000223.1 GCA_023418835.1 Bacillota bacterium
AGATAAGACAGGTAAACCTCTTTATTCATCAACTCTTATACCAAATAGGGGAGCTTGGATAGAGTTAGAGTCAGATTCGAAAGACATCGTATATACTAGAATAGATAGAAATAGAAAAATTCCTATGACTATTTTAGTCAGAGCTTTAGGAGTTGAAACTAGATCGGAAATTATTGAACTGTTCGGAGAGTCTGAGCAGCTTTTTGCGACTCTAGAAAAGGACTTAACTGAAAATAGAGAAGAAGCAATTATAGAAATTTATAAAAAGTTAAGACCAGGTGAACCACCTACTTTAGACAGTGCGGAATCCTTATTTAATAATATGTTCTTTGAACATAAAAGATATGATTTGGCAAATGTAGGTAGATACAAATTTAATCAAAAACTTTCTATTTCTGAAAGGATTAAAAACCAAACTGCTGGAGAAAATATTATCGATGAAGAGACTGGAGAGCTTCTAATTGCAGAAGGAGAATTGATAACAAAAGAAATCGCCAAAAGCATAGAATATGCTGGGATTAACTTAGTTACAATTCTCAATAAAGATAACGAACCAGTGAAAATTCTAGGAAACAACTTTGTAGACCTAGAGGCTTTTGAGTTGGATTTAGATTTCGAAAAATATGGACTTCGAGGAAAAGTTTATTATCCACTTATGAAAGAATTAATGGATTCTTTTACAGGTGAAGAATTAGAAGAAGAGATCGAAAAAAATGTTAAAAAATTAAGTCCTAAACACATCTTAGCAGATGATATTTTATCTTCTGTAAGCTATGAACTAGGATTATTTAAAGAAGTTGGATATGTTGACGATATAGATCATCTTGGCAATAGAAGAATCCGTTCTGTTGGAGAATTGCTTCAAAATCAATACAGAATTGGTTTTTCTAGAATGGAAAGAGCAATTCGTGAAAAAATGACTATTCAAGACATGGAATCCAACACACCTCAATCATTAATTAATATTAGGCCACTTACTGCAGCAGTTAAAGAGTTCTTTGGAAGCTCTCAACTTTCGCAGTTCATGGACCAAACCAACCCTCTTGCAGAATTAACTCATAAGAGAAGAATGTCTGCACTTGGACCTGGAGGATTGAGTAGGGATAGAGCAGGCTTTGAAGTTAGAGACGTACACAACTCTCATTACGGTAGAATGTGTCCAATAGAAACGCCTGAAGGACCAAACATCGGTTTGATTACGTCCCTTACAACTTATGCTAGAATAAATGATTACGGATTTATTGAAGCTCCTTACAGAAAAGTAATAAAGGGAACTGGACAAGTTACCTCTGAAATTAAATATATTACTGCCGATGTGGAGGATAAACACATAATTGCTCAGTCAAATGAGCCAATGGACGAAGAAGGATTCTTCATAAATGAAAGAGTAGTAGCCCGTGGACAAGACGGTATAGTAGACGTTTATGATGCCAAAGACGTTGATTTCATGGACGTTTCTCCTAGACAGATAGTATCCGTTGGTACTGCTATGATTCCATTCTTAGAAAACGACGACGCTAACCGTGCTTTGATGGGTGCCAACATGCAACGTCAAGCAGTTCCTCTTATCGTTACAGAAGCTCCTATAATCGGTACGGGAATAGAATATAAAGCAGCTAGAGACTCTGGAGTTGTCATTATTAACGAAGACGACGGAGAAATTTCTAAAATTTCTGCAAACTATATAGAAGTTAAAAGAGACTCGGATAAAAGCACTAAGAGATACAATCTTAGAAAATTCAAAAGAGCAAATGCAGGAACTACAATAAACCAAAGACCTATTGTCTCCCTCGGGGATAGAGTTACAAAAGGACAGGTCTTAGCTGACGGTCCTAGTACTGACATGGGAGAAATGGCTTTAGGTAAAAATATAAGAATCGCATTTATGAACTGGGAAGGTTATAACTACGAAGACGCTATGTTAATTAGCGAAGATTTAGTTATAAATGACACTTTAACTTCTGTTCACATTGAAGAATATGAATCTGAAGCTAGAGAAACCAAACTTGGAGCCGAAGAGATTTCAAGGGATATTCCAAATGTGGGCGAAGATATGCTAAAAGATCTAGACGAAAGAGGTATTATCAGAATTGGTGCCGAAGTCAGAGCTGGAGATATTTTAGTAGGAAAAGTTACTCCTAAGGGAGAAACAGAGCTTAGCCCTGAAGAGAGACTACTAAGAGCTATTTTTGGAGAGAAAGCTAGAGAAGTAAGGGATACTTCTTTAAGAGTTCCCCATGGAGAAGCTGGTATAGTAATAGATGTGAGAACTTTCACAAGAGAAAATGGCGACGAGTTAAACCCTGGAGTTAACGAAATGGTAAGGGTTTATGTGGCGACTAAACGAAAGATATCCGTAGGAGATAAAATGTGTGGACGCCATGGTAATAAAGGTGTAATTTCTAGAATTTTGCCTAGAGAGGACATGCCTTACTTGCCAGACGGAACTCCAATTGAAATTGTATTAAATCCCCTTGGTGTACCATCTCGTATGAACTTAGGACAAGTTCTGGAGGTTCACTTAGGCCTTGCAGCTAAAAAATTAGAATGGCATGTTGCTACTCCAGTATTTGATGGAGCAAATGAAGAAGACATTGCTTCTGCTCTTAGAGAAGCTGGATATCCAGAAGATGGAAAAATACAATTAAAAGACGGAAGAACTGGTGAAGACTACGACGGACCTGTAACAGTGGGTTATATGTATATGTTGAAACTTCATCACTTAGTCGACGAAAAGATTCACGCTAGATCTACAGGACCTTATTCATTAGTTACCCAACAACCTCTAGGAGGTAAGGCTCAATTTGGTGGTCAAAGATTTGGAGAGATGGAGGTTTGGGCTCTTGAAGCTTATGGAGCTTCCCACACTCTACAAGAAATGTTGACTATTAAATCGGACGATATCGTTGGAAGAGTTAAGACTTATGAGTCTATAGTAAAAGGAGACAACATTCCTGAGCCAGGAATTCCTGAATCCTTTAAAGTCTTAATAAAAGAACTTCAATCCTTGGCCCTTGATGTCAAAGTATTGGATTTTGATAATAAAGAAATGAATTTAGACGACGATATGGATGACGATCTAAGTAGAATAGATAGCACGGGAGATAAATACGAAGATGATGATACTGATTTAGGAGATAGAAATGTAATTTCTGGAATAAGAAAAATCGGAGGAGACGAAGTACCTGAAGGATTTAGTTTAGGTGGCGACGACGACGAAGATGACGAAGATTAGTATCTGCTTAGTGATTGTTTTTGAATGAAGGGAGCGATTCTTTTGGATAGTAAAGAAGTTATAAATTCTATACAGATTGGATTGGCATCATCAGATAAAATTAGAGAATGGTCTTATGGAGAAGTAAAAAAACCAGAGACTATTAATTATAGAACCCTAAAGCCTGAAAAAGAGGGGTTATTCTGCGAGAAAATTTTTGGACCAGTTAAAGACTGGGAATGTAATTGCGGAAAGTATAAAAGAGTTAGATATAAAGGCGTAATATGTGAAAAATGTGGCGTCGAAGTTACAAAGGCAAAAGTTCGAAGAGAAAGAATGGGACATATTGAACTTGCTACATCAGTTTCTCACATTTGGTACTTTAAAGGTATTCCTTCTAGAATGGGACTATTATTAGACATGAGTCCTAAAGACTTAGAAAGAGTTCTTTATTACGCATCTTATGTCGTAACTGAAATCCACGAAGATGGAACTGGTTTATTTGATAAACAACTTCTATCTGAAATGGAATACAGAGAGGCCAAAGAAGAATTTGGTGACAAATTTGAAGCCATGATGGGAGCAGAAGGTGTAAAATACCTTTTGGAAAAAATTGATTTAAATAAGGAATCCCAAGAATTAAGAGATGAATTGGAAGGGGCAAAGGGACAAAGGAGAAGAAGAATTTCTAGAAGATTGGAAATTGTCGAATCTTTTGTGAGCTCTGAAAATAGACCTGAGTGGATGATATTGGAAGTTTTACCAGTTATTCCACCAGATCTAAGACCAATGGTTCAATTAGATGGTGGTAGATTTGCAACATCAGATTTAAACGATTTATATCGTAGAGTTATAAATAGAAATAATAGATTAAAAAAATTATTGGATATAGGAGCACCAGACATAATCGTTAGAAACGAAAAGAGAATGCTCCAAGAGGCTGTAGATGCTTTAATTGACAATGGTAGACGTGGTAGAGCAGTTACAGGTGCAGGTAACAGACCTCTTAAGAGTTTGTCTGAAATGCTCAAAGGTAAGCAAGGTAGATTTAGACAAAACCTTTTAGGAAAGAGAGTTGACTATTCCGGACGTTCAGTAATCGTAGTAGGACCAGAACTTGAATTCCATCAATGCGGTCTACCTAAGAATATGGCATTGGAATTGTTTAAGCCATATGTAATGAAAGAATTGGTAGAACAAGGATTTGTTCATAATATAAAATCTGCTAAGAGAATGGTGGAAAGACAAAACCCACAAGTTTGGGATATCTTGGATGAAGTTATAAAAGATCATCCAGTTCTTTTGAACAGGGCGCCTACTTTGCACAGACTTGGTATACAGGCATTTGAACCTGTTTTAGTTGAAGGAAAAGCTATTAGGCTTCATCCCCTAGTTTGTACGGCATATAATGCCGACTTCGATGGTGACCAAATGGCGGTTCACGTTCCTCTATCAGCAGAAGCCCAAGCGGAAGCAAGACTTCTAATGCTTTCTACAAATAACGTATTGGGACTAAAAGACGGAAAGCCAATTATCACTCCAACTCAGGATATGGTTCTTGGAATCTATTATTTGACAATGGATTCAAAAGTTCCTGCAAAAGGTGATGGAATGGTATTTGCCGATATGGACGAACTTTTACACGCCTACGACTCTAAAGCTGCAAATATCCATGCTAAAGTAAAGGTTAGAAGAGAGATTGAAGGGGATCCTAAGGGAGTTTTAGTAGAAGGAACAGTTGGAAGATTTATTGTTAACCAATATATAAAACAAGACTTAGGCTTTGTAAATAGAGAAGAAGAACCTTATGCTTTAGAAATAAATAGAGTAATTGACAAGTCCTTACTTGGAAAAATCTTTGAAAAGACTTTTGAAACCCACGGAAATATAGCGACTGTTCATTTTGCTGACCATATTAAAAAACTTGGATTTGGATATTCAACTAAGGGAGCTTTGACTATTTCTCTAGGAGATATAAATGTACCTGAAGAAAAATCTGAATTAATTGAAAAAGCTCAATCTGAAGTTGATAATTATGAAAGGGCTTATAAAAGGGGTCTAATATCTGACGAAGAGAGATATGAAAAAGTTATAGAAATTTGGAGTGATGTAACTGACGCTTTAACAAGTGTTGTTATGAATAGCTTTGAATATGACAATAACATTTTTATCATGGCAGACTCAGGGGCGAGAGGTTCTAAAAACCAAATTTCTCAGTTAGCTGGGATGAGAGGTTTGATGGCATCTCCAACTGGAAGAATTATCGAGGTTCCAATTTCTTCAAACTTTAGAGAAGGACTTTCAGTACTGGAATTCTTCATGTCAACTCACGGTTCTAGAAAGGGTTTGGCAGATACAGCCCTTAGAACAGCAGACTCTGGATACTTGACTAGAAGACTTGTAGACGTTGCTCAAGAAGTAATTATTAGAGAAACTGACTGTGGAACAAAAGAATACAGTGTTATTAAAGAGTTTTCAGATGGTAAAGAATTAATCGAAAGCTTAGAAGATAGAATTACAGGTCGATATACAATTGAACCAATTGTTCACCCAGAAACTGGGAAAGAACTTATCGGCGAAAACCAAATGATTACAGGTACAATTGCAGATAGAATAATAGATGCAGGTATTAAAGAAGTAAAAGTTAGAACAGCTTTGGGATGTAAGAGTAAGGGCGGAGTTTGTTCACACTGTTACGGTATGAACTTGGCAAATGGGGCAGAAGTTGGAGAAGGGGAAGCTGTTGGTATAATAGCAGCCCAATCAATTGGGGAACCTGGAACTCAGCTTACAATGAGAACTTTCCACACTGGTGGAGTTGCTTCTGCATCGGACATCACCCAAGGTTTACCAAGGGTTGAGGAACTATTTGAAGCTAGAAAACCAAAAGGTCTAGCTGTAATTTCTGAAATCGACGGAGTTGTAAAAGTAATTACTGAAAATCGTAAAAGAGAAGTTATAGTAACTGGCGATGATGGTAATGAAGAAAAATACACCATAGTTTACGGCGCAATTATCAAAGTAAAAGACGGAGACAGAGTTGAAGCAGGCCAAGAGCTGACAAGCGGTTCAGTTTTCCCTCAAGACTTATTGAGAATTAAAGGCGTAAAAGGAGTTCAGGATTATATTCTTAAAGAAGTTCAAAGGGTTTACAGACTTCAAGGTGTAGATATAAACGATAAACACATAGAAATTATAGTAAGACAAATGCTTGCTAATATTAAAGTGGAAGAATCAGGAGATACAAACTTACTCCCAGGCTCTTTTGTAAAATCTGGTGTATTTATGGAAGCTAACGAAAAAGCAGAAGCAGAAGGATTGGAACAAGCCACAGGAACCCCAGCACTTATGGGTATAACAAAGGCGTCCTTAGAGACAGAATCATTCTTATCAGCTGCTTCATTCCAAGAAACGACAAAAGTATTGACAGATGCTGCAATTAAAGGAAAAGAAGACAACTTAGTTGGCCTTAAAGAAAATGTAATTATCGGTCAATTGATTCCAGCTGGTACTGGTTTAAGAAAATACAGAGATGTTAAAATAGCCAGTGCATATGGAGAAGAGTTGTTACCTGAAGAAGTTGTAGATGAAGCACAATAAAGCTAATAAAAGGGCTGTGACTATCACAGCTCTTTGTTATACATAAAATTAAATTATAAAATATTTATTTACACTTACAAATCCAGTATATTTTGAAATATGATGATAATATGTTATAATTTTGTAATTAGTAATGTGGTGGTGCAATTTGGAAAAATGGTTAATTAAGAGTGCTAATGCAGATTTTAGCTCCTTAGGAAAAACTCAAGAAGAAAAAATTTTATATAGAATTATTGCCAATAGAGGAGTGGATACAAAAGAGGATTTAAGAGATTTTTTGAATCCCAATTTGACAAAACTTCATTCGCCAGAACTGATGAAAGATTTGCCAGAGGCGGCAGAAATACTATTGGATTCCATAGATAAGAATGAAAGAATTAGAATAGTAGGAGATTACGATGTCGATGGAATCATGAGCACATATATTTTGTATAAATTTATAAAGGGGGAAAATCCAAATACTGATTACCAAATACCCCACAGAATTATGGACGGATACGGTCTAAATGTAGAAATGGTAACAGATGCAATTGATGAAGGTATTAACTTAATTATAACTTGCGATAACGGAATCAGTGCCTTCGATGCAATTGATTTAGCGAATAAAAATAATATAAAAGTTATCGTCTTAGATCATCACGAACCTAAAATAGGAGAAGACGGCGTTACTCAAATTTTGCCAGAAGCAAAGGCGGTTGTGGATCCAAAGAGATTAGACTGCGAATATCCATTTAAAGGACTTTGTGGAGGTGCAATTGCATATAAATTTGTAGACTATTTAGCACTGATCTTAGGATATGACGATGGAGAAATTATTCGGGAATATTTAGAATTTGCTGCCATTGCCACTGTATGTGATGTAATGGATCTGATTGGCGAAAATCGAATTATTGTATCCAATGGACTAAAGCTTTTAAATAATACTACAAATCTAGGGCTTAAAACTTTGATAAAGATAGCTGAAATTGGAGATAAGACATTAGAGCCCTATCATTTAGGATTTATTATTGGACCAATGTTTAATGCATCTGGAAGATTAGACACTGCCACAAAAGGACTGGAGCTACTTTTAGAGACAAATATACAAAGAGCAACCTCCCTTGCCCAAGAATTGAGTAGACTCAATATGGAAAGAACAAAACTAACTAAGGACGGACTTGAACTGTTTATAAAAGAGATAGAAGCCATGAAATTTTACGAAGACGATGTAATTGTGGCATATATTCCTCAAATACACGAAAGTATAGCTGGAATTATTGCAGGGAGAGTAAAAGAGCGTTACAACAAACCTACTATAATTTTAACTAAAGGACAAGAAGTTGCCAAAGGATCTGCTAGAAGTATCGAAGAATATAATATAATAAATGGAATATCCAACGAAGGGGATTTTTTGACTAGTTTTGGAGGTCATAAATTGGCAGCTGGACTTAGTCTTCCAATAGAAAATATAGACAGTTTTAGAGAGAGTATAAATGAGAACTCCAACCTAACACCTGAAGATTTTTATAGAAAAATCTATATAGATTTGGGTCTTCCCATTTCATATATAAGTAATGAATTTTTAGAAAGTTTAGAAATCATAGGTCCTTGTGGGAATGGAAATCCCAAACCAATTTTCGGATCCAAAGATGTAAAATTGGGGAATATGAAGCTGTTAGGTAAGGATAAAAATGTTTTAAAATTAGATGTAAGGGAAGGAAATGAAATAAAAGAAGGAATTATATTTTCTGGACTGGATAAGTTTCAAGAACAAATTGAAAATATTGGCATTAGTTTTCCAAATCTTTTAGTGACAGGTGAAGAAGTTAATGCGGATATTGTTTACCAAGGTAGAATAAACGAATGGATGGGAAATAAAACCATTCAATTAAATATAACAAATTTTAGGATAAAGGAGGGGGATAATTATGTCAAATAAAGAAGGAATGAAAAAGGAATTATTAGATAAAGTTAAATATTATGCGCCTGGCGTCGACGAAGATCTAATTAATAACGCCTTTGAACTTGCCTATGAAAAACATAAGGGGCAAAAGAGAAATTCTGGGGAAGATTATATAATTCATCCCTTCCATGTAGCTTTAATTTTATCGGAACTTCACATGGATACTGCAACAATTGTAGCAGGTCTGCTTCATGATGTCGTTGAAGACACTGACACTACATTAGAGGATTTGAAAAAGCGTTTTGGAAAAGACGTAGCCCACATTGTAGATGGGGTAACAAAGCTTGCAAAAATTTCTTATAAGACAAAAGAAGAAAAACAAGCCCAAAACATTCGTAAAATGGTTTTGGCAATGGCAAACGACATAAGGGTAATAATCGTAAAATTAGCAGATAGACTCCACAATATGAGAACTCTTGAATATATGACAGAGGCAAAAAAAGTGGAAAAAGCCGAAGAAGTCGTGGAAATATATGCCCCCTTGGCAAACCGTTTGGGTATTAGCAAATTAAAATGGGAACTTGAAGATTTAGCTTTGCGTTATCTAGACTATGACGGATATTACGACCTTGTAGATCGAGTTAGTAAGAGAAGAACAGAAAGGGAACAGTTAATTAATTCCATCATAGATATTTTGTATAAAAATCTAGAAGAGGTGGGAATTAAAGCTGAAATAAGCGGTAGACCTAAAAATCTCTATTCAATTTACAAAAAAATGCATGTACAAGGTAGAGCATTTGATGAAATATACGATTTAAGTGCCGTAAGAATTATGGTGGACGATTTAAAGGATTGCTATGGTGCCCTTGGGGTAGTTCATAATCTTTGGAAACCAATTCCGGGTCGTTTCAAGGATTATATTGCTATGCCCAAATCTAATATGTATCAATCCCTCCACACTACTGTAATTGATGAGCACGGGGAGATATTTGAAGTTCAAATTCGAACATTTGAAATGCATGAAGTTGCAGAATTTGGTATTGCTGCCCACTGGAAATATAAAGAAGCTGGTGGAAGCGCCATAAACAAAGATGACAATATGACTTGGTTGAGACAAATGATTGAGTGGCAACAAGAACAAACTGACCCAGAAGAGTTTATGGAAGGTTTAAAGGTGGACTTTTTCACAGATGAGGTTTTTGTATTCACTCCAGATGGGGACGTTATGAGTTTAGCAGAAGGGTCCACTCCCATTGATTTTGCCTATTTAGTTCATACCCAAGTTGGCCATACTTGCGTTGGTGCCAAAGTAAATGGAAGAATAGTTCCTTTGGACTACAAACTTACCAATGGAAATATAGTGGAAATAATAACAGATAAAAACAGCGGACCGAGTTTAGACTGGGTAAATATAGTAAAATCATCTAAGGCTAAAAATAAAATTAGACAATATTTTAAAGTCCAAGATAGAGAGAGAAATATAGCCCTAGGTAAGGATATGGTTGAGCAAGATATAAAAAGGAACAATCTAAATCCTAAAAACCTTTTAAAAGAAAAATGGTTGCAAGAATTATCTGAAAAATACAAAACTAAAACAATTGATGACTTGTATGCAGCTGTTGGATACGGCTCTCTTTCAACTAAACAAATTGTAAGTAGATTAATTCAGTTTTATGAAGCTGTGCACAAAATTAGCGATGAGGAAATACTAGCCCAATCTAAAAAGACAAGTTCTAAGAAAAAAAGAGGAAATGGATTAGGGGTTATCGTTCAAGGTGCTGATAATCTAAAGGTGAGAATGGCTAAATGCTGTAATCCTGTCCCAGGGGATTCAATTATTGGATTTGTCACTAGGGGAAGAGGGGTAACAGTACACAGAGCAGATTGTTTAAATATAGCAAATGTGGAAGACGGAGATAGATTGCTACAAGCCCAGTGGGATTTAGAGGAACAGGCAAATTACAATGCTGAGGTTTCAATACGTGCCATTTCAAAGACAGGACTATTGGCAGCAATTACCAATAGAGTTGCAGATTCAAATATAAGTATTAATGCAATAGATGCTAAGACTAATAAAGACAAGATAACTACAATAAATATAATATTAGAAATACATGACATAGACGAACTAAATAGATTAATGGACAGATTTAAGAATATCGAAAATGTTTTAGAAGTATACAGAGTTACAGGATAGGTGCAAAATGAGAGCAGTTGTTCAAAGAGTTTCAAAAGCTAGTGTGACAGTAGATGGAGAAATTGTCGGAAAAATTGACAATGGACTGATGATTCTTTTGGGAGTCGGAGGGGAAGATACAGAAAAAGATTTGGACTATATATATAAAAAAGTTGTAGGTTTGAGAATCTTTGAAGATGAAAATGAAAATATGAACTTAGGACTTGACGAAGTAAATGGCTCTCTTTTAGTCGTATCTCAATTTACATTATATGGAGATGTCAGAAAGGGCAGAAGACCTTCTTTTACCGCCTCCGCTAAGCCTGAACTTGCAGAAGAACTATATGAGAAATTTATAGAAAGAGCAAAAGCTGATGGCATAATTTGCGAAAGTGGAGTTTTTGGCGCCAAAATGGACGTGGAGATTATTAACGACGGACCAGTAACTATACTTTTAGACAGTTCAAAAATATTGTAGGTGAAATATGGAATTTTTAAAAATTGACGTAAATCATGGAGAAATGAATTGTTACATTGTTTATGACGATGAGACAAAAAAAGCAGGAATTATCGATCCAGGTAATGATTTTAAACAAATTTTAGAATCTATCGAGAAAAACCAACTTTCTCCTAAATATATATTGTTGACCCATTCTCATGGGGATCATATAGGCTCAATAGGAGATTTGAAAGAAAAATATCCAGACCTAAAGCTGGGAATCCACAAAGACGAAGTCCATATGCTAGAGAATCCGGATTTAAATTTAAGCGGTTTTATTTTAAGAGAACTCGTATATTACACTCCAGATTTTACTTTTGTGGATGGAGATGAAATTTCTTTAGGAAATGAAAATCTAAAAGTAATTCACGTTCCCGGACACTCTCCTGGAGGAGTTTGTTTTATAGTGGATGATATTATATTCGCAGGAGACGTTATATTTAAGGGTAGCGTAGGAAGATCTGATTTATACGGTGGAGATGGGATGTTGTTAATTAAATCCATAAAGGAAAAGTTAATGACTTTACCTGATGAATATAGAGTTTATCCTGGACACGGACCTGAAACTACAATAGGATATGAAAAGAGAAGGAATCCTTTTCTATAATGATTGAATTTGTTAATTTTGATTATAAAAAAGAATATAGAGAATTGATTGAGACCTTTATTCCTAAAGCAGGTAATAGAGGTCAAATTTTCGTTTTTAGTAAATTAGGAAATTATCTCAAAATAAATGTTGAAAGCTACAGTAACAAAATTGAAATAGATAATTATTTTTCCAAAGAAGAGAGCAATATTAAAAGGACGATTTATAAATTGCTAAGGGAATATTTTAAAGAAGAACTCCTTTGGGGAATGTTAGTAGGAGTAAATCCTCTAAAGCTATTTTTAAAATTAGAAAAAGAATTTGGACTAGAAAAATCCAAAGAAATTTTAAGAGAAGGATATTTTGTATCTTCAGAAAAAATTAATTTGGGATTTGAAATTTTAGATAATCAAAAGCCAATTCGCAAGGAATTAGAGGGGAAACAGTCCATTTATATAGACATTCCTTTTTGCCCCAGTAGATGCAGTTATTGTTCTTATTCCACCTATAAAGTTAATGATGATTTGGTAGAAAAGTATTTAGAAAAACTCACCTTGGAAATGGAAAAAGTGTCCAAAAATATAAATATTAAACCACAAAATATTTATATTGGAGGGGGAACTCCTTCTTCAATTGGAAGAAAAAATTTAGAGAAATTGTTAAATTCAGTTTTTGCTAATTGGGGAAGAGTAGAAAAGATTACTGTGGAAATTGGTAGACCAGATACTATCAATAGTGAAATTTTAAAAACCCTTAAAAGTTTTGATGTAGATAGAATAAGCATAAATCCTCAGACTATGAATGATAAAACTTTGGAAATACTGGGAAGAAATCACAGTTCAGAAGAAGTAATAGAATCTTTTTCGCTGGCTAGAGGGTTGGGATTTAATAATATTAATGCAGACTTAATAATTGGACTTCCCCAAGAGACACATGAAGATTTTCAAAAAACTTTAGAACAAATAAAAATTTTAAATCCAGAGTCCTTGTCTATACACGCTTTAGCTTTGAAGAAAGGGTCTAAACTTGCAGAATCTGGATTTGAAAATGAAGAACTATTTGAATTCCAAAAAATAAGGAACGGTTTTGTTGAAAAGGAAAATTATTTGCCTTATTATCTTTACAGACAGAAGAACATGTTTTTAAATATTGAAAATATTGGGTATTCAAAATTAGGAATGGAATGTAAATATAATGTAGGTATGATGGAAGATATTCAAGATGTAATTGGATTTGGTTTGGGCAGTACTACAAAAATAATAAATAAAAATAAAATAATTAGACATATGAATTTTAGAACTCTAAGTGATTATTTTAAATATTTAGATAAGAACATTGATGATAAAATAGAATTATTGGAGGGAAAGTCCTATGATATTAAATGATTTGTTAAAAGTCCTTAATATTTTAGAAACAAAAGGGGAAATAATTGGAGAATCAGAGATTTCAGATGTCCAATATCATTCGGGAAAAGTCACAAAAAACAGTATATTTGTTGCCATAAAAGGGCATGAAGCAGACGGACACGACTATATAAAATCTGCAGAAGAAAAGGGAGCTATTTTAGCTGTTGTTGAAAACTTTGTCGATGAAGATATTCCAATGATAAAAGTTGGAGATTCCAGGAAGGCACTTGCTGATTCGGCAAATGCATTTTTTCACGAGCCTTCAAAAGAGTTAAAGGTTGTGGGAATAACAGCTACTAATGGAAAGACGACGACTTCTTTCATGACAGAAGCCATATATAAAGAATTTCAACTAGAAACTGGAATTGTGGGCACAGTAGAAGTTAAATATAAAGATGTAAAAATTCCTTCTATTTTAACTACACCAGAAAGTAGAGATCTTCAAGAACACACGAGAAATATGGTGGATGCTGGCGTTACAGATCTAATCATGGAGGTGTCCTCCCATGCCCAAGAAATGGATAGAATTAGGAATATGGACTACGATATAGTAACCTTTAATAACTTATCTAGAGAACACATCGACCAACACGGAAGTTTTGAAAACTATTACGATATTAAGTCCAAGTTAATCAAAAAAGCTAAGGAAGTCGCCATAGCTATTTTAAATTTTGATGAAGAAAAAATTAAAGTTTTAAAAGATGAGACTAAGGCTAAAGTTTTGACTTATTCTATTAAAAACCTTGAGGAAGACTTTGGAATACAGAATTTAGATTTGAGTACGGGATTTGCAAAATTTAATTTTATTGTAAATAGAGATATTGAAGAATTGGACATAAAGAAGGATTCCTTTCCAATTGAATTAGGAGTAGCGGGATATTCAGGAGTTATGAACTCCGTTGTTGCAATAATTATTTCTTTAGTAAGGGGAATTCCAAAGGAAGTTATTCAAAAAGCCTTGAAAAATTTCAAAGGCGTAGAAAGAAGATTTCAAATTATTTACGATGATGGATTTACTATTATAGATGACCACTATGCAAATTCTAGAAATATATCTGTCACTTTAGAGACCATAGAAAAAATGGATTACAACAACCTCTATATGCTTTATGCAATTAGGGGAAATCGCGGGGTAAATTTAAATAGAGAAAGTGCTGAAGAAACTGCAAAATGGTTAAAGAGACTGAATGTGACAAAAATCTATAGCACATCAAGTGAAGAAACTGTCACTTGGAAAGATGAAGTTTCTCCCGAGGAAAAAGACGTGTTTTTTGAAATAATGGATAAAAACCATATTGCCATTGAGCATCACGACAGACTAGATGAAGCAATCTACAATATCATGGAAAAAGTAGAAGAAAAGGATTTACTTTTATTAGCTGGTTGTCAAGGTATGGATCCAGGGGGAAGGATTTTACTAGAGAAACTTTCAGAAAACTTTGATGTTGGAAAGAAAGAAGCTGTATTAAAAGTTTTAGAAGGTAGGGCTTTTTAAAAATAAATTAGTTCACAGAAAAGACACTTTAAAGTCTCTTTAAAGTCTGAAATGACAAGAGAAACTTTATATAGGGAACTTAGCAAAAAATATCCAGAGTATCAATTGTTTGCTAGAATGTCTTTTTCTAAAAGTAGACATATTGAATCTTTAAAATATATAATGAGAGGCATTGGAATTAATACAGAAAATGTAGTAGGAGAAAAAATAAATCTTCCAAATACTTTAGACAAATCTTTAGAGTATGCTATAAACTTTGAAAGAGCAGAATTAGAAAAATTAGAAAAAATTGGTAATTCATATGAAAATGAATATACAAATAGATTTATTGGAAATTTAGCTAGATCTTCCATAAGACATATAGAAATGCTGGAAAGAGCTACTGAATACGGCATTGACAATTTCAGCTGTAACAACTCTAGAGGCTATAGAAATAGAGAACAATTTAATGATTTCAACAATGGATTTGAAAGAAGAGGAAACTTTCGATTTGAAAATGATTGGAACAGAGGTTTTGGAATGTGCCATGGAGGCATGAGTAGAAATAATTTCAATAGAAATCCAAATTGGTAATGGAAATCTAAAGTTATTGAAACACAGATTTTAAAGGGTCTTGATTATTATTGTTTTGAGAGTATTTCTTAGTCAGTTGACTTAAGATATTTAAAAAAACGATATATCAAGACCTTTTTCTAAAACTTCAACTAAGAAAATCCTTGGTTACATAATTATGTGAGGGTGATACTATGAATCGAATTTTGATTGCTGATGATAATGTACAGATAACGGAAATATTAAAAAAGTTTGCCATTAAAGAAGACTTAGATGTAGACGTGGCATATGACGGGCAAGCAGCCTGGGAATTATTTTTAGAAAATAATTACGATGTCGTATTGCTAGATATTATGATGCCTAAAATAGATGGATATGATCTTTGCAAAAAGATTAGAAGTAAATCTATGGTGCCAATAATCATGATTACTGCAAAGGGAGAAGATTATGAAAAAATCATGTGTCTAGACTCAGGTGCAGATGATTATATTGTAAAACCCTTTTCAGTAGCTGAGGTAATGGCTAGAATACGTGCTATTCTAAGGAGAATTGACAAATCCGAAAAAAATATTTTAGAAATTGGAAATCTAAAATTAAATCTAGACAGCTATTCTTGTGAGGTTTCTGGTGAAGATATACCTTTAACGAAAAAGGAATTTGAATTATTGTGGACTTTAGCTTATAACGATAACAAGGTGTTTACTCGGGAGAATCTTTTAGATACTCTTTGGGGATATGACTACTACGGTGACTCTAGAACGGTAGATACACATATAAAAAGACTAAGGGGAAAATTATCTGAATTTCAGGATGAAAGTTGGGAAATTAAGACTATTAGAGGAGTAGGTTACAAGTTTGAAAAAATGGTGGCCCAATGAAAAGTAAAATTGCAAAGAAGTTATTTTCCTACTTTTTCATAATAATGCTATTAAATTCTCTGGTTATTGGAGGAGCCTTTGCTTTTTTAGGACAGAGAAATTATATAAAAACCTATAAGGAAAATCTTGTAGAACGAGGAGAAAATATATCTAGGGCACTAACAGAAAACAGTGGCTTATTTTCTAATGAAAACAATTCCCACATGAATAGATCTATGGGACGTGGAAGCATGAGAGGTATGCACTTAAGCTCAGCTTATATAAGGTGGATGAATGAGGTCCTAGGTAGCAATGTGTGGATAATTAATAAAGACGAAAAAGTTTTTCAAAGGGGAGATTCTGCCAATGTAATTTATTATGATAATCTCACCGATGAAGAAAAAACTGTAATAGATAAAGCATTTAGTGGAGAGACTGTTACATCAGAGAGTTTTAAAAGTGTATTTGATAAGGGTTCCATAACTGTTGCCACTCCTATGAAGAATGAAAATGGAAATGTCCTTGGGGCTATATTAATACACGAAGATATAACGTCTACAGAGGGTGTATTATACACAGGTTTGTATATCTTATTTTTTTCTGCAATAATAGGAATTATTTTAGCTTCTATTCTGGCAATTGTATTTGCCAATAGGTTCATTAGTCCATTAAAAAAATTGGATAGAGTTTCAAAAGAAATGATATTAGGAGATTACAACGTCAAGTCTAATGTAGACCAAGATGACGAAATAGGAGAACTTGCCAAAAATATTGACGAACTTTCCCAGAGACTAGAAAAAAGTAGAATTGAAAATGAAAACTTGGACAATATGAGAAATGACTTCATGGCAAATATTTCTCACGAATTGAAAACTCCCGTCACTGTAATGAAAGGATCCCTTGAGGCCCTTGTGGAAGGTGTTATAGAAGAAGAGGAAATACCTGAATATCACAATATTTTATATAAAGAAATTGGACTTTTGGAAAGATTGGTGGGGGATTTAATGGAACTAAGTGCCCTTAAAAACTCCAACTTTCCTATGAATTTTCAAGAAGAAAATCTTATAGGGATATTAAATGACGCAGTTAGAAGTCAAAGAATAATTGGAGAAGAAAGGGAAATTGAACTTGTTATGGATATAAAAGATCCATTTGTTCTCATAAATTGCGACTACGCAAGACTTCGTCAAATGTTTGTAACTGTTATAGACAATGGGATAAAATTTTCAAATAAAAATGAAAAAGTTTACATTAAAGAATATGAAAAAGATTCTAAGGTAATAGTAGAAATAATAAATAGAGGAAAGCCAATTGAAAAAAGAGAAATAGAGAATATGTTTGTATCTTTTTATAGAATAAAGGATACGAGAAAAAAAGGTTTTGGACTTGGACTTGCCATTGCCAAAGAAATTGCTTTGCGTCATAATATAGAAATAAATGTAAGAAGTAATGAATTGGACGGAACGGTTTTTGAATTTATTATTCCCAAATTGACAAATACGACTAAATATGATTAAATGTATTTAGCATTGAAGAGAAGGAGTAAAATAGCGTCGCCTTTAGAGAGCAGATGGTTGGTGGAAATCTGTGGTTAAAGTTATTTGAAGACATCTCGGAGCTTAAACGTAATGACTGCGTAAAGTCTAAAAAGTTGAGGTTTGGCCTAATTAGGGTGGTACCGCGAGTAATATCGTCCCTTTGTGGACGATTTTTTTATACGAATTTTTAAGGAGGAAGTTATGGTTGATAGGATGGGAAATTTGAGAAGAACTCATTATGCCGGAGAACTTAGGGAAGAAAATGTTGGCGAAGAAGTAGTTTTAATGGGTTGGGTCCAAGGAGAGAGAAGTTTTGGATCTATTGTTTTTGTAGATATTAGAGATGTAAGTGGCATTTCTCAGGTTGTATTTGACGAACAAAATGACGAAGAAACTTTAAAAAAAGCAAGCCATTTGAGATCAGAAGATGTCATCGCAGTAAAAGGAATTATTAGACCGAGATCTTCAGTTAACGAAGACATACCCACTGGGAAAATAGAAATAGAAGCTAAAGAATTAAAAATATTAGACAGATCTGAGGTGCCTCCAATCTACGTTAAAGACGGGGATAATGTCAGCGAGAATATGAGACTTCAATATAGAACTTTGGATTTGAGAAAACCTTCAATGCAACAAAACTTAATCACTAGAGCTAAGATTTATAAAGTATTTAGAGATTACCTTTCTGAAAATAGATTTGTAGAAGTTGAAACTCCAATTTTAGGAAAACCAACTCCTGAAGGGGCTAGGGATTATTTAGTTCCAAGTAGGGTTAATCCTGGAAAGTTTTACGCATTACCTCAATCTCCCCAGCTTTTTAAACAAATGCTAATGGTATCTGGATTAGACAGATATTTTCAAATAGCAAAATGTTTTAGAGATGAAGATTTAAGAGCAAATCGCCAACCGGAATTTACCCAAGTAGATATTGAAATGTCCTTTGTAGATGTGGAAGACGTCTTGAATATGAATGAGGGTTTAATAAAAAAATTATTTAAAGAAATACTAGATGTGGACATTAAACTTCCCCTAAAAAGAATTCCATATAACGAGGCTATGGAAAGATATGGGGTGGATAAACCGGATACAAGATTTGGATATGAGCTAGTGGATGTCAGCGAAATTTTAAAAGATTCTGGTTTCAAAGTTTTTAGCGGTGCAATCAAAAATGGCGGTTCCGTCAGATTGATAAATATCGATGGAAAGGCAGAAGATTTTAGCAGAAAAGATATAGATAAGTTAGAAGATTTTGCTAAAACTTACGGTGCAAAAGGTTTGGCGTGGATGAAGATTTCAGAAGATGGAGTTAATTCTCCAATAGCAAAATTCTTAGAAGAATCTGAAATAGAAAAGATTGTAGAAAAAGCCGAGGGAAAAGTAGGGGATTTGCTACTCTTCGTTGCAGATAGCAATGATGTGGTCTTCGATGTTTTAGGAAATTTAAGAAATCACATAGCAGATAAATTTGACCTTAGAAAAAATGACGAATACGACATCCTTTGGGTTACAGATTTTCCTCTTTTTGAATACAATGAAGAAGAAGACAGAATGGTTGCAAAACATCATCCATTTACTTCTCCTAGAGATGAGGATATTGAGTTATTAGAAACTGAACCAGAAAAAGTAAGAGCAAAGGCTTATGATATCGTCATGAATGGAGATGAAATGGGTGGAGGAAGCATTAGAATTTCCAATAGCGAATTACAAAAGAGAATGTTCAATGCTTTGGGAATAGACGAAAAATCACAAGAGGAAAAATTTGGATTTTTATTGGATTCCTTTAAATACGGAGTTCCTCCACATGGTGGAATTGCATACGGTTTGGATAGATTAGTCATGTTATTTGTGGGTACAAATAATATCAGAAATGTTATAGCATTTCCAAAAACTCAATCGGCAACAGATTTATTAACAGGGGCACCGATTGAACTAGAAGAAGAACAATTAATTGAAACCCACATAAGAGTGGTTAGAGAGGAGGACTAATGGAACAAGTTGGAAGAGTTATATCCGTAAAAGACGGTATGGCCAGCTTAGAAGTTAGAAAGGTCTCATCATGTGGAACAAATTGTGCATCCTGTTCTGCAGGTTGCAATCAAGAACCCATGAAAATTGAAGTGATCAATTCCTTGGGAGTTCAACCGGGGGAATATGTGGAAATAAAAGCAGACAGTGGTAGAGTATTAAAATATATGTTACTACTCTATGGATTGCCGTTACTCTTTATGATACTAGGTTTTGGATTTTCCCATTCCTACTTCCAGAGTATGCAAATGGAAAACTATGAGATCATGTCTCTACTAGTTGGAATTGTATTTCTTGCAGTTGGTGCATTTATCGTTAGAATGATCGATAAAAAATCCAACGTTAAGTCCTACAATATCAATCAAATGGTAAGAAAATTATAATAAGATTTATTAGTCTACGAAAAATTTAAAATTTCGTAGACTTTTTTTATTGTCTAAATTTAAATCAAAAGAAATATTTCTTGTAATAGTGTAATCTTTAATATATATTTAATTATAATGTAAGACAAATCTAGGGAGAAAATAGTAAAGGAGTTAGTATGATAGACAATATAACTAAATTAGTAATTAAAATTAATAGCTATTTGTGGGGACCTCCAATGATGGTTTTATTGGTGGGATTTGGATTAATATCTACAATTTATTTGAAATTTCCACAATTTACTAGGCTAGGATACGGATTTAAAGCAACTTTTGGTAAGTTATTTTCAAAAGAAGCTTCAGAAGAAGGAACCATGTCTTCATTTCAAGCTTTGGCAACTGCAATAGCTGCACAAGTTGGAACTGGAAATATCGGAGGAGTTGCCGGTGCCATTGTTTCGGGAGGACCTGGTGCAGTATTTTGGATGTGGATAACGGCAATATTGGGAATGTCTACTATATCCGTGGAAGCCATATTGGCTCAAAAATACAGAGAAAAAAGAGATGGACAATTAGTAGGGGGACCGGCTTTTTATTTAAGTAAAGGTCTTAAGGAAAAGGGATTTGAAAAATTTGGAAAAATATTAGCAGCTACCTTTGCAGTACTTATTATTATAGCCTTAGGATTTGTAGGAAATATGGTTCAATCCAATTCAATTTCCTCGGCTATGGCATCGGCTTTTGGAATTCCGTCATTACTTATCGGCATTTTTATTGCATTATTTGCGGCGTTTATTTTTATTGGCGGAATGAAGAGAATTGCAAATTTTGCTGAGATTGTCGTTCCCATAATGGCGCTAATTTATATTTTAGGATCCATTGTCGTTTTAGTTAGATTTAAAGAAATGATAATACCAGTTTTCACGGCAATATTTTCTGCCGCATTTACTGGAAAAGCAATGCTAGGTGGGGCAATAGGAGTTTCCATTAAAACGGCTATTAGATATGGAGTTGCTAGGGGATTATTTTCCAACGAAGCTGGAATGGGTTCAACTCCAAACTCCCATGCAGTTGCAAAAGTTTTACATCCTGCAATTCAAGGAACTGTAGCCAGTGTTGGAGTATTTATAGATACGGTTGTGGTTTGTACGGCTACATCATTGGTTATTTTGGTAACTGGGGCAAATAATAGTGGGAAAGAAGGGGTTATGATAACCATGGAAGGATTTAGAGTCGCCTTTGGAGACACGGGAGCTAAATTCTTGGCGGTGGCTTTAGTATTTTTTGCCTTCACCACAATCATAGGTTGGTGTTACTTCGGGGAAACTAATATAAAGTATTTATTTAAATCAAAAGTTTTACTTAGGGCATATCAAATTATAGTTCTTGGATTTATCATAGCTGGTTCAATACAAAAAGTTGATTTTGTTTGGGAATTGACAGATATGTTCAATGGATTAATGGTTATTCCAAATATTATTGGATTATTTTTCTTACTCAACGAAAGTAAAAAGATCTTCGACGATTATGATAATCAAAGGAAATTGGGTAAAAAGTTATCCTACAATTACAAATACGAATAAAAATAATGCTAGATTCAATTCAATGGATCTAGCATTTTTTTTGACTTATTTTATTTTTTCAGAATTTTTTCAACGGGTTTTGTAAAACCAAAAATTCTATTTAATAAATTTATAGTAGAAGTGGAAATAAATATTCCTGTTGCAAGGGAAATGGCAATCAAAGTAGTTTCTAAAGCTTTAGCACTAAATAATTCCATTTCTGACATTATTAGATAATACATTGTGTAATACATTCCTCCTCCTGGCACAAGGGGGATAAGTGAGGGTATATATATAATTAGTGTAGGTAGTTTTAATATGGTTCCAAAGATGGCAGACAATGTACCTATGAGTAGAGCCGTTATCATCGCTGCCATTAAAACTCCATCAAACATAAATAGTAAATATCTATATACTATCCATCCAACTCCTCCTACAATTCCGTTGTAAAATAGAGCTCTTCTTGGAGTGTGGAATATTAATGCAAAAGCTACTGAAGCTGCAAAACCGTATAAAAATTGTATTATTGTTTCCATACTAACCTCCAAAATAGATTGCCAAGACGATTCCAACGCCCATCGCTATGGCGATTGCAGTAAAAATTGCCTTAGTCACACCCATAATTCCACTTACAGAATCTCCAGCCAAAATATCCCTTATAGCATTTGTAATTAAAACACCAGGAACATAGGGCATAAGAGTTCCTATGATTATCATATCTATACTACTTCCAAATCCTATTGTAATAAAAATCGCCGCCAATGCTGAAGAGAAAAAACCTGATAGCAAATCGATAATAAAAGTGGGAATAAAAACTTTCCTTGGCATATTTAATATCCAAAATACTAACGTCCCAATAATTAGAGAGGCAAAAAAATCTAGACCAGTTCCACCAAACATAACACTAAAACAAGCACTTGTGACTCCAGCACCTAAAGATCGTATGTATAAGGGAATTAGCTTTACTTTATCTATCTCGTCTAATTCCAATTGGGCTTGTTCAAGTGTCATATCAGAACTGCAAAATTTTCTGGAAAAGTTGTTCACTAGTTCAATTTTATTTAGTTTTACAAAGGGATATTTTTCCCTAATCACTTCAGAATAAGGTTTTCCTTGGAAATTTAATCCAATGAAAATAGAAGTAGTCATAGCAAATACATTTACGGATTCCAATCCCTTACAAGAATTGCAAATCCTTTCGATAGTATCTTCTACTCTAAAAACTTCGGCTCCGCTTTCTATAAGTATCCTTCCAGTCCTCGAAGCAATTTCTAACAATTGTAAAAGATCCTTTTCGTCATTTATTACTCTTTCCATAAATTACCTCAACTATTGTCAATAATATCATTGTTTTAAAAGTTTATCAATTTGAAATTACTTATCTAATTAAATGAGATAAAGAAATTCTTCTATTGAAAAGGTGATTAGTAATGTAGTTTCTGTTATAATTGTAAATATGGAAATCAAGTTAACTGACGAAAAAAATATTATAGAAAATGTCGTGTCAGGTTCAATTGCAGAAGAAATTGAATTAGAAATTGGCGATGAAATTTTAAGTATAAATGGAGAAATTCCAAAAGATATTATCGACTATAAATATTTAATATCAGATGAATTAGTAAATTTAGATATAAGAAAAAAGTCGGGAGAAGTTATAACCTTTGAAATAGAAAAGGATTATGATGAAGACATTGGAATAGAATTTACAAATCCTTTAATTGATGAGGCAAAATGTTGCAGCAACAATTGTATTTTTTGTTTTATCAATCAATTGCCTCCCAACATGAGAAAAACCTTATACTTTAAAGACGACGACAGCAGATTGAGTTTTCTACAAGGAAATTTTATAACTTTGACTAATATGTCAGAAGAAGAAATAAGAAGAATTATTCAATATAGAATTTCCCCAATAAACGTGTCTGTTCACACTACAAATCCAGAACTTAGAAAACAAATGTTAAGAAATCAAAAAGCGGGAAAAGTTTTTGAGATTTTAAAAAGATTTGACGAAGCAAATTTGGAAATTAATTGTCAGATTGTAGTAGTTCCTGGAATAAATGATGGGGAAGAATTGAAACGAACCATAAGGGATTTATATACTTTAAAAAACAGTATTAATTCAGTTGCAATTGTCCCAGTGGGAATAACTAAGTTTAGGGAAAATTTGCCTGAATTAACTCCATATGACAAAGAAAAAAGTTTGGAGATAATAAAAGAAATAAGTGAGATTCAAAGTCGATTTTTAGAAGAGAGGGGAACTAGGTTTGTCTTTCTAGCAGATGAATTTTACATTCTTGCTGGATTAGAACTTCCTAAAGACGAAGAGTACGAAGGATATCCCCAAATTGAAAATGGAGTTGGCTTAATAAGAAACTTCGAAGAAGAATTTAACAGCGCTTTTGAAAAATCTGAACTTTCCAATAAAAGGGGAACTGTCACTTTGGTAACTGGAACTTTAGCAGGAGATTTTTTAAATAAAATCAAAGACAAAGTCAAAAAGAAGTTGCCCAAAATGGAGATTAAAGTTTTTCCTGTAAAAAATGATTTTTTTGGGCATACAATTACTGTAGCTGGACTGGTAACTGGTGGAGATATTATAAAACAATTAAAGGATGATGATTCTGAGAATATTGTAATTCCAGATTCTATGTTGAGAAAAGATACAGATTATTTTTTAGACGATATCACTATAAGTGAAATTGAGAAGAGTTTAAATAAAAAAGTTTTAGTAACTAAGGTAGAGGGTGAAGATTTTATTAACGTTCTTTACCAGGAGGTAAAATGAGTAAAACAGTATGTATAGTTGGTAGACCTAACGTTGGAAAATCAACTTTATTTAATAAAATAGTAGGAAAGAGAATAGCCATAACAGAAGACACTCCAGGTGTGACAAGGGATAGAATTTATTCTGATGCCGAGTGGTTAGGCAGAAGTTTTACAATGATTGACACTGGTGGGGTAGATCCCAGAGAAGACGACGAGTTTATGAAGGGAATCAAAGCCCAAGTTGACATTGCAATTGACCATGCCGATGTAATTATCTTCGTAATCGATGGAGTAAGCGGAATAACATCTACTGACCATGAAATTGCTAAAATGCTATTTAGAGCAAAAAAAGATGTCATTTTAGCTGTCAATAAAGCTGATACCAAAGGCGTCATGGATACTAGATTTGATTACTATGAGTTGGGTTTTGGGGAGCCTTTTATGGTTTCAGCTGAAAACAATATAGGTCTAGGAGATTTATTAGATAGAGTAATCGAGGACTTAGACCAAATAGAAGATATTGATGTGGAAGATGAAAGAATTAAAGTTGCTTTCATTGGAAAACCAAATGTAGGAAAGTCTTCTCTAATAAACAAATTAATTGGCGAGGATAGATCTATCGTTACCAATATTCCTGGAACGACTAGGGACTCCATAGACTCTAAATTAGATGTTGGAGATTCCAAGTACTTGT
>JAEZYW010000021.1 GCA_023418835.1 Bacillota bacterium
TAGTTAGTGAAGGTGTAAAAGAAGTAACATTATTGGGTCAAAATGTAAACTCTTATGGTAAGACTTTAGAAAATAAAATTACTTTTTCTGAATTATTAGAAAGAGTAAATGAAATCCAAGGTTTGAAGAGGATTAGATTTATGACCTCACACCCTAAAGATATATCAGATGAAGTTATTAATGCATTTGAAAATTTAGACAAACTTTCAAATCATCTACACCTTCCCGTTCAATCTGGTAGTGATAAGATTCTAAAAGAAATGAATAGGGTCTATAACTCAACCCAATATAAGACAATTATTGATAAGGTTAAAAAAATTAGCCCAGATATAGCCTTAACAACAGACATAATTGTAGGATTTCCTGGAGAAACAGAAGAGGACTTCTTAGATACTTTAGATTTAGTCAAGTATGTAGAATATGATTCAATTTTCATTTTCCTTTATTCTCCAAGAGAAGGAACTCCTGCAGCTAAAATGGAAAATCAAATTCCCAACGATGTTAAAATGGATAGATTTAACAGATTAACTGAAGTTGTGAATGAAATTGCTTTAAAGAAAAATAAAAATTATTTAAATAAAGAAGTTTTTGTTTTAGTAGATGAATTATCTAAAAACAATGATAAGATTTTAAGTGGAAGAACTGATACCTTTAAATTGGTAAATTTCGAAGGTGACGAGTCTCTCATAGGAGAAATCGTAAAGGTAAAAATAGATAAAGTTGGAACATTTTCACTAGACGGAACTATAATATGAATAATATAGACTATGATAAATTGACACCCATGATGAAACAATATGTTGATCTGAAAAAAGAGCATTCAGACTCTATTTTGATGTTCAGAATGGGTGATTTTTATGAGATGTTTTTAGATGATGCCGTAGTGGCATCTAAGGAATTAGATATTGTTTTGACTGGAAGAGATGCTGGACAAAATGAACGCATACCAATGTGCGGAGTTCCTCACCACGCAGTAGATAACTATATTAACAGACTAATAAACAGAGGGTATAAAGTAGCTATATGCGAACAGCTTGAAGATCCAAGGGAAGCAAAGGGACTAGTTAAAAGAGGAGTCATTAGAATAATAACTCCAGGAACTAATCTAAAACTTTCAGAAGATGAAGGGTCTAGCTATTTGGGTTCCATTTATACTGATAAAAATTCCATGGCATTATCCTACGTGGACTTCAGTACAGGAGATTTATATATAACTTTTTCAGAAGAAAATTATAATGAATCCAATAGCATTTTAAGAAATCAAATTTCAGTGTTAGAAATTAAAGAATTAGTTATTAGTGATAATATAAACTTATACGATATTGCTGAATCTAAAGGAATACTCGTCAATAAGATTGAAAAAGAGACTGAAATTGATGAGGATTTTAAAATATTTTATGAAAATTTGGACATCAGTCCAGAATTAAAAAGTTTGATAAAGGAAAAAGATATTTTATTAATGTCCTTGGCACAACTGTATTCCTATCTAAGAAAAACCCAATTTGACTTTGTATACCATATAAGGAAGCTAGAATTTATTGACTTAGACAAATATATGTTATTAGACAAGCATACTCTTTACAGTTTAGACATCTTTTCAGAGGGAAATAGGAAGTTAGAGGGTACATTAATTCACTTATTGGATAAAACAAAGACATCAATGGGATCTAGAAAATTGCGATATTTTTTAGAACATCCTTTAAAAGATAAGGAAGAAATAATTAATCGACTAAACATCGTGGAAAGTTTTACCAATAATCTTATCGAATTGGATTTAGTGAGAAATTATTTAAATGAGATTTATGACATTGAAAGAATTTTAGTAAAGATATCTGGACAGTCAAATAGTCCTAAAGACTTAATTCAACTCCAAAAATCCTTAAGACCATTAGAAGATTTAAAACATAAAATTCAATCTATAAATCTAGATAACGATTTCGATTTGTCTTTTGAAACTTTAAGGGACATCTTTTCCTTATTGTCAGATTCAATTATTGAAGATGCACCTTTATTCCCCAAAGAAGGAAACGTTATAAAAGAAGGTTTTTCGAAGGATTTAGACGAAATAAAGTCTAGCTCTATAAACTCTAAAACGTGGATTTTGGATTATGAGAATGAATTGAGAAAAGAAACTGGAATTTCTAAATTGAGGATAAAATACAATAAGATTCTAGGATATTTTATAGAAGTTACAAAATCTCAAATCGAAAATGTACCTGATTATTTTATTAGAAAGCAAACCCTTGTCGGATCTGAAAGATATTTTACCGAAAAATTAAAATCTACAGAAATGACAATTTTAAATTCTAAAGATAAGATTGACTCTTTAGAATATGATATATATGAAAAAATTAGAACTACTATCTTAAACAACTATGATAGAATTATAGAAGTTGCTGATGTTATCGCAAAGATTGACGTATTTTCTAATTTTGCATTTGTTGCCAATAAGAATGAATATGTAAAGCCTGAAATATCAGATTTAGGTAATGTTGAAATAATTAAAGGCAGACATCCAATCGTTGAGAAAAACGTGGATATCTTCATTGACAATGATACTTCAATAGATAGCAAGGTGAATTTCATATTATTAACGGGACCGAATATGGCTGGAAAATCTACATTCATGAGACAAATAGCTCTGATTACAATTATGATGCAAATTGGATCTTTTGTACCTTGTGAAGTCGCAAATCTACCTGTCTTTGATAGAATTTTTACTAGGATTGGAGCTCATGACAATTTGTATTTAGGTGAAAGTACATTTATGGTAGAGATGAAAGAAATGGCTGATATTATTGAAAATGCAACATCTAATAGTTTAATTATTTTAGATGAAGTGGGTAGGGGAACCAGTACTTACGATGGGTTATCTCTAGCTAAATCTTTAATCGAATATATAGTTGAGAATATTAATGCCAAAACCATATTTGCTACACATTTTCACGAATTAACTGATCTTCAATACAAGTATGGTAATATTAAAAATCAGACAATGCAGGTTCGAGAAAAAGATGGGGATATTCAATTCTTGCGAAAGGTAATAGACGGTACTTCAGATAAATCTTATGGTATTCATGTCGCTACTCTGGCTGGAATTAAAGATAGCATAGTTAGAAAGGCTAGAGTTTATTTAAAAGATTATGAATCAAAAGCAAGTTCTATAAAACAAATGGAGTTTTTTGCTGAGGAAAATTACACTGATGAATCTTTTTTGGAAACTAAATACGATTTTATTATAGATAAAATTTTAGATTTAGACTTAAACAATATGTCGCCTCTAGAAACTATGGTTAAAGTTGAAGAAATAAAGGAAATGATTAAAAAAATTGATGAAGAATAGAATATCAATGCTATCGGAAGAAACCATAATTCAAATCGCCGCAGGAGAAATCATTGAAAACCCTGCATCAGTGATAAAAGAGTTGGTTGAAAATTCAATTGATGCCGATAGCACAAAAATTTCAATAGAAATAAAAAACAACGGAAAAGATTTGATTAAGATAACAGATGATGGATATGGCTTTGATAAAGATGATTTAAAAATTGCTTTTAAGAGACATACTACATCTAAAATTAAAAGCATTGAGGAATTAAAAACGGCAATATCTTTAGGCTTCAGGGGAGAAGCCCTATCTAGTATTGCCAATGTTTCTAATGTCACTGTAATAACAAAAAAATCTGATGATATATTGGGTACTATCGCCAAATTAGACCATAACGGTAATATTATTTCTATGGAGGAGATTGTCACAAATAATGGAACAACTATTATTTGCGAAGATCTTTTTGAAAATATTCCCGTTAGAAAAAAATATCTCGATTTGAAAAATTACGAAAATCATAAAACGACAGATATAATTAATCGCCTAGCTTTATCCCATCCCAATGTATCCATGGATTATAAAAAAGACGGAAGAGTTATGTTAAAGACTGATAGAAATGCATCTTTAATTAATAACACTTATTCAGTTCTTGGAAGAGAAGTTTCAGAAAACTTAAAATACATTGAAGGTGTTTTTGAGGATTTCAAAGTTAAAGGCTATATTTCAAATAATAAGCTCTTTAGGTCAAATAAAAACTCACAGTTTCTATTTGTAAATAATAGATCAGTTATCGACAGAGACTTATCAAAGATTATTGAAAGACAATACAGTTCAATTATACCGATTAATAGATATCCCGTATTTATCTTATACCTGGATATATCTCCTGATTTAATAGATGTAAACATTCACCCTAAAAAAGATATAATAAAATTTACTAATATAGAGAGCTTAGAAACTGCATTTTCAAAACTAATTAGGGATAATCTTCGCAGCAATATAATTATTTCTGAATTCAAACAAACTCATAAGGAAGATAAGGTCAATACAATTTTTAATATATTTGATGAAAATATAGACAAAAAAAGTGAAAGTATTGAAAACAAATTGGATAATGAAGAAAAAGTAATAGAATTTACTGACTTAAGTATTGAAGATAATATTATTTTTGAAGATACCATAGAATTAGAAAGTAATATAAATAAATTCGAAGAATATGAAGAATATATAGAAGAATATGAAGAATATATAGAAGATGATTTTATATTACAATCCTCAACTCCCAAATTATTTGAAAACGGATATAGATATATAGGGAATCTATTTACTCAATATATTTTACTGGAAGATAATGTGGACAAATGTATGTATGTTTTAGATCAACATGCTGCTCATGAAAGAATTAATTACGAAAGATTAGTAAGGGATTACGAGAGCAAAGATATCCCAATGCAAAACTTAATTTCTGGATATATCATTGAGCTTACTACCAATGAGTTTGAAGAAATATTGGCCTTACAAAAAAAGCTAATTTCCATAGGTATTGAAATTGAAGAATTTGGAGATAATGCAATTATAATTAGAAGTATTCCAGCATATATTGAAGATTTAAATCCTGAAACTTTAATAAGGGATATTCTAGATAACAACGAAATAAACACATCTATTTACGACATAAACCCTTATGAACTAATGAGAAAAGCTTGTAGAGCTTCTGTAAAGACAGGTGTTCATTTGAACAATCTAGATGTAAATCAATTAATAACTGAACTTAGGGAATGCGAAATGCCATTTACTTGCCCTCACGGACGACCAACTACAATAAAAATAACGAAATCGGAATTAGATAAAGAATTTTTTAGGATACAAAGAGATGAATAAAATAATTATAATTACCGGACCTACAGGTGTAGGAAAGACTTCACATTCAATTAAATTGGCAGAAGACCTTAATGGAGAAATAATATCATGTGACTCATTTCAAATATATAAATATATGGACATAGGCACAGCAAAAGTAACTGTTGAAGAGTCAAAGGGAATTAAACACCATAATATAGACATTGTTTATCCTGATGAAGAGTTTAACGTGGCCTTATTTAAGAAAAGGACAGAGGATTTAATTGAAGATATAACAAATAGAGGTAAAGTGCCAATTTTAACGGGAGGCACAGGTTTGTATTTGCACTCTATTATATATGATTTAGACTTTTCAGGGGGAAAAAAAGATTCTGATATTAGAAATAAAATAGAGGAAGAAGTAAAAGCCAACGGTTTAGATTCAATTTATGATAAATTAATAAGTATTGATAAAAACCTGTCAAATTATATAGAAAAAAATAACAGGCATCGTATAATTCGCGCATATGAAATATTTTTAACAAAAAATGATAATCCAATAAATTATTTAAAGGATTTTAGATCAAACCCTGCAAAATATAACTTTTTATATCTAATTATCAATGATAAAAGAGAAAGGTTGTATGAAAAAATTAACAATAGAGTGGCTATAATGATGCAAAAAGGTTTACTTGATGAAATCAAATCATTATTGGAAAAAGACTATGGTTTTGATTTAAGGTCTATGAAAGGAATCGGTTATAAAGAATTTAAAAATTATTTTAACGGTCAAAGTGAATTACATGAAGTCGTAGATAAGATAAAGCAACACTCGAGAAACTACGCTAAAAGACAAATTACCTGGTTTAAAAGGGTAGAAGAGGGTGTTTGGATGAATAAGGACAATTTTAGTGATGAAAAAAATTTTTACGATGCACTGCTTAATAAATCTAAGGAGTTTTTAAATGAATAAAGGGCATGACTTTTTAATAAATAAATATAATGTTACT
Source organism: Bacillota bacterium (assembly GCA_023418835.1). Classification (GTDB taxonomy): domain Bacteria; phylum Bacillota; class Clostridia; order Tissierellales; family Peptoniphilaceae; genus Neofamilia. The sequence goes on from JAEZYW010000021.1 coordinate 6,176, forward strand.
CAAAACCAAATAGACTTCGTTGAAGATTCTATAAGGGAAATTGAAAAACGATTTGAGAGTTTGGATTCTATAAGAGAATATAATCAATATAAAGTACTTTCAGCATTTAACGAACACAGATTGAGTGCAACAGATTTTTACTGGACTACTGGTTACGGTTACGGAGATGCAGGAAGGGATAAAGTAGAGAGTATTTATTCTTCTATCTTCAATACGGAAGATTCAATAGTAAGACCTGCAATTGCTTCAGGAACACACGCGATAAACTTAGTTTTAAGTGGTCTTTTAAAACATGGAGATGAAATGATAGAGATCTCGGGGACTCCTTATGACACCTTAAAAGACGTAATTGGTATAAGCAATAGCAATAATAGAGGTTCTTTAATAGAAAATGGCATTTTGTATAAAGAAGTGCCCTTAAAAGATGGATTAATTGATGTAGATGCGGTTTTAAAATCAATTACTCCTAAAACAAGTTTATTGGCCATCCAACGATCCACAGGATATAGCGATAGAAATGCAATCACAATTGATGAGATGGAAAAAGCCATATCAGAAATTAAATCAAATCATCCGGATTTGACAATTTTTGTAGATAACTGTTACGGCGAATTTACAGATTACAAAGAGCCCAGTGAAATAGGTGCAGATATTCTAGCTGGTTCATTAATCAAAAATCCCGGTGGGGGAATCGCAGCATCAGGAGGATATATTACTGGGAAAAGAGATCTTGTAGAATTAGTGGCAAATAGACTTACTGCACCTGGTCTTGGTAAAGAAGTGGGATTAAGCTTTGGAACAACTAGAAGTACTTTGCAAGGCTTATTCTTAGCGCCATTAGTGGTCAACCAAAGTCTTAAGGGGGCAGTTTTATTAGGAAATGTCTATGAAAAATTAGGATTTGAAATTGTGCCAGAGGTTTACTCCCATAGATCGGATATAATTCAAGGGATTGCTTTTAAGAATCCAGAGATGGTAAAAATATTTTGTCGATCTATTCAAGAAGCATCCGCCGTTGATTCTCATGTAACTCCTATGCCAAGTGCAATGCCTGGTTATGACAATGAAATAATAATGGCTGCTGGCGGATTTATCGATGGATCTTCAATTGAAATGAGCGCTGACGGACCTCTAAGAGAACCTTATTTTGTATATTATCAAGGTGGACTTACAATTGATCAAATAAAACTTGGAATCCTTTTGTCTTTAAAAAACCTTGAGAGGGAAGGATTTATTCAAATTAATTAACTTGTAAAAATATACACTATGTCGTATAATAATAATTATGCGACATAGTATATTAAATTTAGAGGTGATAATATGAGGAATATGATTGTAGATGATTGGATAAATTACTTGGAATCAATTAAAGAAAATTCTTCCAATACAATTAGGTCCTATGAAAATGACGTCATTAGCTTTCTTCAATTTATTAAATATAGATTTGCCTTAGTTGATTGTTCTATATCAGAAATTTCAGAAATTGAAATCAGAGATATTAAAGAAACTACAATTGCAGAAATTGGTATAAGAGATTTAATTGCTTATATAAGTTATACAGACAAACATTTAAACAACTCTCCATCTACTAGATCTAGAAAATTGTCTTCTCTCAGAAATTTTTTCGACTATCTTTATAAGATAATTGGAGTTATAACTTCTAATCCCATGAGTCTAATTGATGGTCCCAAAATTCCCAAACGAATGCCCAACTATCTAGAATTGGAAGAAGTTAAACGTCTTTTAACGGCTGTTTTAGAAAATGAAGATGAATTCTATAGGCTTAGAGACTATGCTATTATTATGCTATTTTTAAATACGGGTTTAAGACTGTCAGAACTTGTAAACATGGAACTGGCTCATTTATACAAGAATGAATCTGTTAGAATCATAGGTAAAGGAAATAAAGAGCGAATTATTTATTTCAACTCCTCTGTAAGCGATTCTCTAAAACAGTACCTTGAGATTAGACCAGACGGAGATGCTAAAAATGTATTTACTAATAAATCCGGAAACCTATTTCTTGGAAATCGCGGTATTCAATATATGTTAAATAAATATTTGAAAAAATGTGGACTTGGTGGAAAATATTCTCCCCATAGCTTAAGACATACTGCAGCTACTTTATTATATCAATATGGAAATGTAGATATAAGAACTCTTCAAGTTATTTTAGGACACGAGAGCGTTTCGACCACACAGATTTATACTCATGTGAATTCTTCTCAAATTAAAGAAGCTGTCAATTTAAATCCAATAAAAGATTTAGAACTAAAAAAATAACGCATCAGAGTGCGTTATTTTACGTTTTTAGGAAGTTTTACACTCTGTCCTATACTTATGTCGTGTCCGTCGTTTAAATCCATTGTAATAAGCACTAGGTCTCTAAAGTCCATATTTCGCGGTTTTTCTATATTGTTATAGTTAGATTTTACTATATTCCAAATTGTATCGCCATCTTTGGCAATTACATAGAAATATTCAGTTGAATTAAAATCCAATTCGACATTGTGTTCAATTTCTTTGTCAATTGTTATTCCTACATTAAAAATTAGTAACAATATTATTACACTTACTAATCTTATTTTATATTTAAAATTTTTCTTCATTGTCAATTACCTCCACACATTAGTTCGGTACGTTTGTTCTATTTATATAATACATGAACAATTGTTCCCTGTCAATACTTTTTATAAAAAAATGAACTAATGTTTGTTTATTGTCATTTAATGTGATAGAATTATTACAAAGATAGGTGATAAATATGTATGAAGATTTAAATCAAAAAGAAATGGAAATCTTATTTTTTATAAAGAAAATTATTGAAACCCAAGGATACTCCCCTACTGTGCGAGAAATTTGTAAGGGAGTAGGTTTAAAAAGCCCATCATCTGTACATGGTTATTTAGAAAGACTTGAAGCTAAAAATTACATAGAAAAATCAGCAATGAAAAATAGAACTTTGGTAATTAAAGCACAAGATGATGATTTGATTCTATCAAAAAAGCAAACAGTGGATGTGCCTATAGTCGGTCAAGTTGCTGCAGGTAGTCCTATATTAGCTTCTGAAAATATAGAAGATACCTTCCCTATCCCTACTTATTTAGCAGAGGATAAAGACCTTTTTATGTTAAAGATATCAGGAGATAGTATGATAAATATAGGAATTCTAGATGGAGACTATGTTTTAATTGAAAGAAGATCATCAGCAAAAAACGGAGATATCGTTTTGGCATTGATTGATGACTCTGCAACTATAAAAAGATTTTACAAGGAAACAGACTATTATAGACTACAACCTGAAAACGATAATATGGATCCAATAATAACTAGAGATTTGGAAATATTAGGCCATGTAATCGGACTGTATAGAGATTTGGTATAAAGCCTACATTCAAAAACCCCCTAATTCATAAAAGGATTAGGGGGTTAATTCGTATAAATTACGGTTATACTATCAAATCTTTTCTATCATAATATAAATTCCCAATTATTAAAAAGGCAATTGACGGAACTAAAGATCCAATTAATAATGCCATAAAAAGACGAGTTATATCAAAATCATAAGTTTCTTGCAAAGTTCTCAATGGTATAAAAATGTGGCCAGGGATGTCAATCATCTTACTACTGATTAAAATATTTAAAATCAACAGTGCTAGTATTATCAATGAGCCAATACCACCTAATCCACTAGTTCTTTTTGCAAATGCAGAAATCATAGTCCCCAAAGACAAAAATAATAATCCCTGGAAGAAAATGACAATAAAATTTCTAATATGACTCTGTATCACTTCCATTAAATCTAATTCTCCCACATATGAGTAAGCATAGCTGGTCGATAGCAGAAGTAATAAAACTAGAAATATTAAATTTAATAAATTTGCCACGAATTTATAAGTTAAAATTTCCGCCCTAGTTATTGGATTAATGTAAACATATTCTATAGTTCCATAGCCTTGTTCTCTCGCTAAGGAGCTAAGTCCAATGTTTAATGAATAAATTGATACCATAACTGATATAAAAACTAAAATAGTTTTAAAATATAAACGCAAATTCCCAAAGGCTTCAATGCCAACGGGAAATATTACATCTTTTATATTAGCAGGAATGTCTCTAAGATTGGATTCTACAATTGGTTGGACACTAGGATCATTGACTATTGGAAATGCAAGCATAAACATAGCAACAATTATAATCAAAAATACAAACCAGGTAATTTGTTTTCCGATATTAAATTTATATTCATTTATTAATGTCGACATCTGTATCCTCCTGTGTTTGTAATTCTTCAATGTCTTCTGATTTGATTACAATTGTATGTTCGCCTGTATTGTTTGTGACATCATAATTAGTCTTTTCCTTTGTTTTATTAGGAATCTCTTCTTTTTCGGTTTCAATAGAAGGTATTTGACTATCCAAAACTATATCTTTTTCTATTATTGTCAATTTCTCATTGAGGGTAGAATCTTCTACAGAAAAATCAATCAATCCAGACTTATAAATCGCCTCAGCTAATAAATCTAATGATGAATTATAATAAAATACCGTCTCATTTCCACTTCTTACTAGTTTAGCTCCAATTCCAGTAAAAATATTCTTGTCTACACCTTTATCATAATATTTTAAAATTTTGTCATTTGACAGCTTATTACTTTGATCTTCTTCTTCAATTACCTCTCCATCATGTAGATAATAGATATTATCACAGATACTTTGAGCCTCTTTTAAATTAGAAGTGCAAATTAGTACTGAGGCACCAGCGCGATTTTTTTCTTCTAAAATGTCATACAATTTAATTCTGGTTCTAGAATCCGTTATAGATTCAGGCTCATCTAGTATAATAAGTTCAGGATCGGAAACAAGGCCATTTATAGCAGCAAGTTTTCTTTTATCTAAAAGAGAGAGTTTTCCAATTTTATTAGCCAAGTTCATATCAAAATAATCAATTAGAAAATCTATTTCTCCGCTATTTTTTACTCTTCTTGAATTTATAGTATTTTTTAAAATAGAAATGGGTCTGGCATTGTTATCAAACCAATTGGATTGAGGAATTATTCCCACATTTTTTTTGATTTCTTTATTATCACGAATAGAATCCATTCCAAATATGGAAATTTCTCCAGTCTTTGGACGGTAGAAATTTAAAAGTAATTTTAATAAAGTGGTTTTGCCTGAACCAGACTTCCCTACTATACCTAAAATTTCTCCCTTTTTCATTTTAATATTCGTAGGCTTTAGTTTAAAATTAAAGATATTTTTACTTACATCATTAAATTCTATTATATTCATATGAATTCTCCTTATTTAAATTAATTATAAAGAATAATGTATCTAAAAGCAATGATTAGTTAGGAAAAGTAAAAACTCCGAAATTTAAAAAATGATAAGTCATATTGATAAATATACTACAAAACTAGATTAAATTATAAATATGATTTGTATATAATCCTCAAGAAATCTAGCAAATTCAAGAATATTTTCAAAAAATAAACAATAAAAAATGGCTATTTCTAGCCACTTTTACTGGTACACCCAGAGGGATTCGAACCCCCGACCAACTGGTTCGAAGCCAGCGACTCTATCCACTGAGCTATGGGTGTTTAAAATAGAAAAAACCTTTTTATAAAAGGTTTTAAAATGGTGCGGGAAAGAGGACTTGAACCCCCACGTCAATGACACTAGATCCTAAGTCTAGCGCGTCTGCCAATTCCGCCATTCCCGCATATTATATGGGGTGGATAGTGGGATTCGAACCCACGATCTCCAGAGCCACAATCTGGCGCCTTAACCAACTCGGCTATACCCACCATATTTGAGTAACGAAGTTTATTGTATCAAAATAAATCTCGATTGTCAAATAATTTTTACACATTAAATCTAAATAACACTACATCTCCATCTTTCATTACGTATTCTTTACCTTCAGACCTTACCAATCCCTTTTCTTTAGCAGTGTTAATATTACCAGCATTCTTAATATCCTCAAAAGATACTACTTCAGCTCTGATAAAGCCTCTTTCTATATCTGAATGTATCTCTCCTGCCGCTTGTTGAGCTTTAGTTCCTTTTTTGATAGTCCAAGCCCTAGTTTCCATTGGACCTGCAGTTAGATAGCTTATTAGTCCTAGTAAGGAGTAACTAGATTTTATCAATCTGTCTAAGCCTGATTCATTCATTCCCAGTTCTTCAATAAATAGTTTAGCATCATCTTCGCTTAGTTGAGCAATTTGAGACTCTATTTCAGCAGATATTATTACAACATTAGAATCTTCTGCCTCAGCTATTTCCTTTACTTCATCTACTAAAGGATTATCTGGCGACAAAATGTCTTCTTCTGATACATTGGCAGCATAAATAACTTTTTTAAGAGATAGTAAGTTATAACTTCTAAGAATTTTCTCTTCTTCTTGTGTAAAAGTTAAATTCCTAATAGGTTTATTTCCTTCAAGTGTTTCAATTAACCTATTAGTTAAATCCAATTCTACTTGAAGGGATTTCTCACCTTTTACGCCTTTTATAAGTCTTTGTTTTCTTTTTTCTAAAAGATCTAAATCTGAAAATATTAATTCCATATTAATAGTTTCAATATCTCTTTTTGGATTGACTTCCCCATCTACATGAATAATATTAGGGTCGTCAAAGCATCTTACCACATGTACGATTGCATCTACTTCTCTAATATTAGATAAAAATTGATTTCCTAGTCCTTCTCCCTCGCTAGCTC
>JAEZYW010000037.1 GCA_023418835.1 Bacillota bacterium
GTTCAAGAAAGATTCTTTTCTTAAAAAGTAGAGTAAAATAAAGGACGAAGATAATATCCTTTTTCTATACCCCTTGGGCCAGAAGGCGTAGGGGACGGCATCCTTGACGTCCCCTACTATGTCGAAAAAGAATTTATCAAGACCTTTTTAAATAAGTTAAAAAAATATCCGAATTTATCGGATATTTTATTTTTTATACAATTTTTTCCATAACTAATAGATTATAAATTTCGTTAAATTCTCTTTCTCTTAAAAGTTTTGTATAATTTTCCAATTCCTTTGGAAATATAAATGTAAGTTTTTGTCCGCCCATTTCCTTAGCTTTAATCATAGCTGAGTCAATTACATAATCTAAATCTCCCATGGCAAGGGCTACAAAAAGACCTCTTTCCTTTAACATTCGAGCTCCCAAAATTAAAAGATTATCTCCATCTTTATAGACCATATTTTCATCAATAAACCATTGAAGATTCTTTTCATTTACTTCATAAAAAGTTCGATTTAAAGAAATGAGATTGCCCCATTCTTTTTTTATCTTTTCTAAATTCAGTTCGCCAACGCTTAGAACCTGTTCAAAATTAAACTCTCCCGTTAGATCTTCATCAAGTTCAGTATCGAAGTTTGCCAATTCCGAAGCAAGGCTAAATCCATTTAGTTCGGCAAGTCCTTTACTTGTGTCGTTGTATGCTTCTGTATACATTCTAATTGCAGGTGCATTTTCTTTTTTTCCATACTCTAGATAGTCTTCATAAATTAACTTTCCAGCTCCCATTCCTTGAAAATCTTTGTGGACGCGCAATGTCTCCAACCAACCTGAACCGTCTGGAAGAGTGGAATATCTCCCCATTCCCACAAGACGTCCTTCGCCATTATCCACAACGAAAATTTCCCCAGGAGTTTCTTCAAAGAAGAATTGAGCATTGTCTTTTATATAAATTAAATTAGGCGTAGCGCTTTTTTCGATATCGCAAAGACTTTTTAAATCTTCGATTGTAGCTATTCTAGTTGTAAATTCCATATGTACCTCCAAATTGCTTATGTTATTTTTATTATAGCATTTATAATCCTATAAATCATATGTTATACTAGGGAAAGGTGATAAATTGAAAATATTATTAGTAGGAATCAATGCCAAATATTCTCATCAAAATTTGGCACTCCATTATATAAAAAAATATTGTGAAGATTTTAATATCGAAATCCTAGAATTTAATATTAACCAAACTATTGAGTCTATATATAGAGAAATCTTAAAAAAAGATCCAGATGTTATTGGATTTTCATCTTATATTTGGAATATAGATTTTATTAAAAGACTTAGCGATGATTTAAAAACTGCAAATCCTAAGTTTAAAATTATCTGGGGCGGGCCCGAGGTCTCTTTTGACACTTTGGAATTATTAACTGAAAATCCAGCTGTAGATATTATTATCCGAGGAGAAGGGGAAGAAACTTCAAGGGAGTTGCTAGAGACTTTAAATAACGAAGATTCCCTAGAAAAAGTCAAGGGCATTAGTTATAGAAAAGAAAAAGAAATATTTATTAACCCTGAAAGAGAACTAATTGCAAATCTAGACACTATAAAATCTCCTTTTGAAAATATGGAAGTGGAAAAGGGAAAACTTCTCTATTACGAGATGTCTAGGGGATGTCCTTTTAAATGTGCTTATTGCCTATCTTCTACTATAAAAGGAGTTCGGTATTTTAGCGAAGACAGGATCAAGTCAGATTTATTGAAAATAATGAAACTTCCAGTGGAGACAGTAAAACTAGTGGACAGAACTTTTAATTCCAATGAAAAATTTTCAATGAAAATAATGGAATTTATTAAAGAAAATGCTCCCCAAGGAATGTGTTTTCACATGGAGCTTATGGCACACATGATTAGCGAGGACTTTTTAAAGTTTTTAAAAGATATGTCAAAGGGCTTATTTCAATTTGAGATTGGAATTCAATCCATAAATCCCCACACCCTTGAAGAAATTTATAGAGTTACAGATTTAAACAAATTAGCTCATAGCGTCAAGACCATCAGATCTTATGACAACATCCACCAACACGTGGATTTAATTGCCGGACTTCCCCATGAGGATTACGAAAGTTTTAGAAATAGTTTCAATTACGCTTATGATCTAGGGGCTGAAAAACTACAATTAGGTTTTTTAAAGCTACTTCGAGGTTCTCACCTTAGAATTAATGCTGAAAAATTGGGATTAAAATACTCAAAGTTTCCACCTTATGAGATAATTTCAACAAGGCATTTAACTCCTATGGAACTTAGAAAACTTAGTTTATTAGAAGATGTGGTGGAAAAATATTCCAACGAAGATTATTTTAAATGGACCTTGGAGTATTTAACAGACGATGGAGATCCCTTTGGTTTTTTTGAAAAGTTTTCTGAATTTTGGGAGAGAAAAAACTATCATATGAAATCCCATTCTAGGGAGTCTCTATACAAAATTTTTCAAGATTTTTTAAAGGAGAGGTCGGACTACGAGGCAGTTGTGGAGGTACTTCGATTAGACTTTTTATTGAATCATAACTCACTCCCTAAAAAATATTTAAACCCTCAGGGAATTGATATTAAAATGTATCACGAGATTTTACGAGATGAAATCGTCAGAGAGAAATTTAATATTGATTTGGATATACCCACAAAAAGACTGATAAAGGATTTTAAATTTGAAGGATTTGGATTCGGAGGCCAAAGGGCTATTTTTGGATTTCATTATAAAAAAGAGGGTACAATTAGAGTAGATATTACAGAAGATTACGAAAGGATACTAAATGGACTACATTAAAGATTTATTAGAAGTATATAAAAAAGCAGGGAAAGATACATTGAATGTAATTATTAAAACTCCACTGCTAATTTTGTTACCCTTAATTTATTCCTTTGCTTATGGAATAATTCAAGTTATTGCCTTTCAATTTGGAGTGGCATATTCAAGATTTTGGGGCATTATAGTAGGATTAATTGAAGCGATGCTACTTTCTAGCTATTTTTCTCAAATGGACGATGGAATAAATTACAGTCGCCTTAGTCTTAATAAATTTCAAGATGGATTTTTCGCATTTATTTGGAACATCTACTTTATGAAGTTTATATTTTATATTGCATCCTTATTCTTAGGTCCAATTGTCAACATGGGATATGTCGCTTTAGTTAGTTTCATTTTATTTAATGCAGCTGGGGAAGCGATTTATATGAGAAATGTTCAAAGAGAAGATGTATTTTTATATCCATTAAACTATTTGAAAGACAACTGGCACATATGGATTCCCCATGCGTTATTTTTTATATTTGTATTGAGCAGGGGGCGATTAGGTGTATATACAAATCCACTATCTATGTATTTGACAGGCCACGGACTTTATATTAATGATCAAACTCTTATGTTAATAATTTGGGGGATTTATTTCGTTTTTAGAGGAGTTCTTTTTAAAAACACCTATAATTCCACCATTAGAAAAAGAAAATATATGGGGTGGTATTGATGATTTATGAAAGTAAGTTAAGGGAAAGACTTGAGGAACTTTCATATTTAGAATTAAAAGAAGGGGCAAGTGTAAAAGTTGGGGAAGTTGAATTTACTGGATATTTACCCCTTCCCATATTAAACTCTCGATTGGTGGACTTGGTAAAGGAATCAGTGGAAGATATACCAGGGGAATACTTCTTAGAGGGAATGGTTTACGTATTGTCTTTGGATTTTGACAATGAATTTTCCCAAAGATATGTGGATTTTATCAAGTCCTATACAAAGGACATAAAGGGCTATCTCTTTTCTAAGGGGATGGAGCTTATAAATAATGACAATTTTTCTGAAAGTTTAATTTATTTAAATGCCCTAAAAAATTTAGGATTAGCTGATGAAAAAGCTTATTTTGCCATTGGAAACGCCTTGGAAAACTTAGACATATCCATATTTTCAGATAGGGAAAAAAATGTTCACAGCGTTGATATCATGAATATATACGAAAGAGTTTTAAATTTGGATGATGAATTTTCATTGGCTCACTATAAGCTGGGATATATTTACAAAGCTTTTGGACAATTTTTAAAGGCAAAACTTTCTTTTGAAAAGTTTTTAAAATTAGATAAAAATGATTTTAGACTACAAGAAGTTAGGGAAACTCTTGAAGACCTGGAAGGAGATAGCCTTAAAGAAGAAGCAGTTTTAGATATGAATTCTGGAAATTATGAAAGTGCTTTGGAGAAACTTTTAAAAGTAAAATCAAATAAAAGAGACGATCTTTATTTCTATCACTTGAGCTTGACCTATGGCAATCTAAAAGATTTTGACGGGGCTTTAGATGCGATAAATACGGCGATTGAAATTGAAGACTTGGGTATTTATCACAATCAAAAGGCAATAATTTTTCAAGGACAAGGCAGGATGGACTTGGCAAAATCAGAGTTAGAAAATGCCTTGGAAAAATTTGGAAATGACTATTATTTAAATTTCAACTTAGGTACAATTTTATACAACCAAGGGGATATAGAAGGTGCCGTTGAAAATTTTGAAGATGCTTACGAATTGGAACCCAGTGAGGAATTGCTGGATATAATAAATCAATTAAAAAACTAATTTAAAATCAAAAATTTAAATAATCAAAGAACAGAGAAATTCTGTTCTTTTTTAATTAATTAATTTGTCTTCATACTAAAAATTTGACTTTACAGATGACAAACTTTAATTAAAATTTACATAAAAGTAGCCTCCATTTTATTGACAAAAGAAGGGGTACTTGATAACATATAATTGATAAAAAATGAATATTTATGAAAGTATGTCTAGGGATCCAAAGGTAAAACCTAAAGGACCGAGCGACATAGATGCTACTAAAAGCATTACACCTTAGGGACAAAAGCCCAGACGGTCAGGTTTCAACATGGGATTCCTGGCCTTCTGGGATTTAATTTTTTATGGGGGATATATGGAAAAAATTTATACTGGAAAGACAAAAGACGTTTACCAAATGGAAAATGGAAATATTTGTCTAAAATTCAAAGATGATGTAACTGGAATAGATGGGGTTTTCGATCCTGGCGCAAACGAAGTTGGATTGACTATTGAAGGAGTTGGCAATGAAGGTTTGAAGTTGACAAAGTTTTTCTATGAAGATTTAAATTCTAGAGGAATAAAAACACATTATATCAATTCAAACTTAGACGAAAACACTATGGAAGTTAAAAAAGCTCATTTCTTTGGAGAAGGAGTTGAAGTTATCTGTAGATTTGTTGCAGTAGGAAGTTTTATTAGAAGATATGGGAAATATGCAAAAGAGGGAGATAAACTAGATTCTTATGTAGAAATAACTCTAAAAGATGATGAAAGAAATGATCCCTTGATTACAGATGAAGGCTTAGAAATGTTGGGAATTATGAACAAAGATGAATACAAAGTCATAACCCAGATGACAAAAGAAATCGCTGGAATAGTTAAAGAAATTCTAAAAGAAAAAGACTTGGAACTTTATGACATAAAACTTGAATTTGGAAGAGATGACAATGGAGAAATTATGTTAATTGACGAAATCTCTGGCGGAAGTATGAGAGTTTACAAGGGAAATGAAAAAATTGACCCTATGGAGATTTATGGTAATTTAATTTAGGAGGATCCATGATAAGTGTAATTATGGGAAGTGCTAGTGATAGTCACATAGTAGAAAAAGTAATAAAAGTTTTGAAGGAATTTGATGTAGATTACGAAGTAAAAGTTATTTCAGCCCATAGAGCTTTAAATGTTTTGAAGGATTATGTAGACAATACTGATTCTAAAATATTTATTGCCATGGCAGGAAAAGCAGCCCACTTAGCAGGAGTAATTGCTGGTATGACAGTAAAACCAGTTATTGGAATCCCAATTAAATCTAGCACTATGGATGGATTAGATTCCCTACTTTCTACAGTTCAAATGCCAAGGGGGATTCCCGTGGGTACTGTTGCCATAGACGGTGGCGAAAACGCAGCCCTTTTAGCAATTTCCATGTTGGGAATCGAAGATGAGATTTTAAAAAATAAATTAGTCGATTATAGAAAGAAACTGGAAGAAGAAGTAGTAACTGCTGACAAAGAATTAAATATAAAATAGGAGAATAAATTTGAGCGGACATATAGCTATATTCGGAGATGAAGATATTAATGTAGCGCCACTCCTTCACTGGGGATTATACGCATTGCAACACAGGGGAGAAGTGGGAAGTGGATTGGCTGTTTTAAATAACGGAGATTTTGACATTATTAGAGGAAATGGCTTAGTTAGCGAAGTTTATGAGGAAGAAGTTATTAACAATTTAATTGGAAATAAAGGTGCTGCCCATGTGAAATATGCCTTTTCCAATGAGACAGAAGAAAAAGTTTTACTTCCAGAAGTTTTTCAATATGAAGGAAGTCCAAGGATGCTTTCAATTGATGGAAACTTTTTAGAAAAATCTATTTGTAGAGACGATTTTATACCTAAATTTAACGATTTAGAAAATCTTCCTAAGGAAATAAACCACTTATACGGCGCATATTCCATTATTTACATGGATGAAGAAAAATTAGTTGTAGTAAGAGATCCTTGGGGAATAAAAAGCTTTTTCTTGGGAAAATACAATAATTCTTTTGTTGTAGCATCTGAAACTTGTGCAATTGACGCAATTGGAGCTGAATATCTAAGGGATATTGCTCCTGGAGAGATTGTGGTAATTGATAAAAACGGTATGAAAAGTATGTTTGTAGAAAGAAGAGACGAAAAGTCTTGCATTTTTGAATTTGTGTATCTTTCTAGACAAGATAGCTATATCAAGGGTAGAAGTGTGTACGACAGCCGTTACAATATGGGAAGACGTCTTGCAGAAGAGTCCCCAGTAAATGCAGATGTTGTAATTGGAGCCCCAGATTCTGGAACTATTGCAGCCTTTGGATTTTCTCACGAATCGGGGATTCAATACAGAGAAGGAATTTTAAAAAATCGATACGTTGGAAGAACTTTTATTTTGCCAGACCAGAGAATGAGGGAAAAAAGTGTCAGAATAAAATTTAATCCATTGAAGAAAAACCTAAAGGACAAAAGAGTAATTTTAGTAGACGACTCTATAGTAAGGGGTACTACCATAAGAAACACAGTAAAATTATTAAAAGAAGCAGGTGCAATGGAAGTACACGTTCGAATTGCTTGTCCTCCTGTTACCACGTCTTGTGATTTATGTGTGGACACTCCTAGTGAAGACAATCTTGTGGGAGCAAATCTAACGGTTGAAGAGACAAGGGAAAAAATTGGTGCAGATAGTTTAGCATATTTGAGTTTAGAAGGTCTAGTAAGTATATGCGGCGAAAATGGATTTTGTAAAAATTGTTTTGACGGAAAATATCCAATAGAGGTGGAAAATGGCTATAACATACAAAGAAGCTGGTGTAGATAAAGAAGCGGGTTATAAAGAAGTTCAGTTAATTAAAGACGTAGTAAAGTCAACCCATATAGATGGTGTAATGTCAGATATAGGTGGATTTAGCGGAATGTTCGAGCTGGGAAAACTCAACTATAAAAATCCAGTTTTAGTTTCGGGTACAGATGGGGTAGGTTCGAAAGTTCAAATTGCCCAAATGATGGATCAACACAACACAGTTGGCGAAGATTGTGTTGCTATGTGCGTAAATGACATATTGTGCCAAGGTGCTAAGCCAATTTTTTTCCTAGACTATATCGCAACTGGAAAGCTGGTTCCAGAAAAAATGGTAGCTGTAGTTGAAGGTGTCGCTGAAGGTTGTAAAAAATCTGGAGCTGCCTTATTAGGTGGAGAAACTGCAGAGATGCCTGGAATCTACAAAGAAAATGACTACGATTTGGCAGGTTTTGCTGTTGGAGTTGTAGAAAAAGATAAAATTATCACCGGAAAAGAAATAGAAGAAGGAGATGTTCTTTTAGGCTTGCCTTCAAGTGGGGTTCATTCTAACGGTTACTCTCTAGTGAGAAAAATAGTTTTCGATTTAAAAAATATGGACTTAGATGAATATGTAGAAGACTTTGGAAGAACTCTTGGGGAAGAGCTATTAGAACCTACAAAAATCTACGTTAAGGATGTTTATCCATTAATAGAAGAACACGAAATAAAAGGGATTTGTCATATCACCGGGGGAGGAATTTATGAAAATCTTCCTCGAGTTTTACCTGAGGGCTTAGGAGCGAAAGTTGATATGACAGTTGTCAATACCCCTGTGGTATTTAAAAAACTTCAAGAATGGGGAAGTGTCGCCCTAGAAGAGATGTATGCAACATTTAACATGGGTGTTGGTATAATATTAATCGTCTCCAAGGAGACTTCAGAAAAAATCATAGACAAATACCAAGAAGAAGGAAAAGAAATTTACGAATTGGGGAAAGTCCAAAGAGGCGATCTATGGGTAGAGATTTAAAAAATATTGTAGTTTTAATCTCTGGAGGGGGAACAAACCTTCAAGCAATTATAGACGCCGTTGAAAATGGAGAAATAAATGGAAAAATTTCTCTAATTATATCCAATCGCAAAGACGCTTATGGTCTGGAGCGGGGAAAGAATCACAATATTAAAACCTTATACCTTTCAGGTAAAGGAATTTCTCAAAAAGAGTATGACGAAAAGCTAATTGAAATACTGGAAGAAGAAAAAGCTGATTTAGTTGTATTGGCAGGTTTTTTAAAAATTTTAGGGAGAAATTTTATAAAAATCTACGAAAACAAGATAATTAATGTACATCCATCTTTAATTCCCAGTTTTTGTGGAGAAGGCTATTACGGAATGAAAGTCCACGAAGCTGCAATTGATTATGGAGTGAAGGTTTCTGGTGCAACTACTCATTTTGTTAACGAGGAAGCTGACGCTGGACCGATAATAATGCAAGGTGTTGTGGATGTATTAGAGGAAGATTCTCCAAAGGATTTACAGATGCGAATTTTAGAAATTGAACATAAAATTCTTGTGGAAAGTGTAAAATTATTTTGTGAAGACAGGTTAAGGGTAGAAGGACGAAAAGTTTTTAGGAGTGAGAAATGAAAAAGAGAGCATTAATTTCTGTATTTGATAAAAATGGAATCTTGGAATTTGCTAGAAGTTTGGAGCGAATGGATTGGGAAATTATTTCTACTGGGGGAACATATAAATACCTCAAGGATAATGGGGTGAATCCAATAGAAATAGAAGAAATCACTAAATTTCCAGAAATTTTAAACGGCAGAGTAAAAACTTTAAACCCCTATATCCACGGTGGGATTTTATACAAGAGAGACGATGAAAATCATTGTGAAACCATAATAAGTCATGGAATTTCTGGAATTGACATGGTTGTAAATAATCTTTATCCTTTTGAAGAAAAACTTAGAGAAGGTGCCAATCACGAGGATATGGTGGAAAATATAGATATTGGCGGACCATCTATGATTAGAGCTGCAGCTAAAAACTATAGAGACGTTTTAATCGTAACTGACCCAGAAGACTATATTAAAGTAAGTGACGAATTGGAAGCAGGAGAAGTTAGAGAAAAAACTAGATTAGATTTATCTAGAAAAGCTTTTGGATACACTGCCCATTACGACTCGTTAATTTCAAATTATTTTAATAAAATTATGGATAAAGATTTTCCGGAATACTTAACCTTGCCTTATAAGTTAGAAGAAAAACTTCGTTATGGAGAAAATCCTCACCAAAAGGCATCTTATTACAAAGATAGTTTTGAGGATTTAAATATTTCCATAAGACAACTCCACGGAAAAGAATTATCCTATAATAATCTAAACGATATCTATGGAACAGTTCAAGCTTTGAAAGAATTTGAAGAGCCAACTGTTGTAGCAGTTAAACATACAAATCCTTGTGGTATCGGTTCAGATAGAAATATTTTTGGAGCCTATATGAAAGCTTACGAATGCGATACAGAATCGATTTTTGGCGGGATTGTAGCTTTAAATAGAGACGTTGACGCAGAAATTGCTGGACATATGGCGACATATTTCTTAGAAGTTGTAATTGCA
>JAEZYW010000041.1 GCA_023418835.1 Bacillota bacterium
GCCAAACATAGTAAATCGAGAGTTTGACAACAGGGACAAGCTAGAAGTAGCTGTAAGCGATTTAACTTATGTCAGAGTTGGTGGTAAATGGAACTATGTCTGTACTTTAATAGACTTATTTAATAGAGAGATTATTGGTTATTCAGCAGGCACTAACAAGAATGCTGAGCTCATAGAAACTGCACTATTAAGATGTAGATATCCATTACTCAGATCGTGGTAATGAGTATGATAATGCGCTAATAGATAATATTTTAAGTACCTTTAAAATAGATAGATCCTTAAGTAGAAAAGGAAATCCATATGATAATGCTGTAAGTGAAGCTACGAATAAAGCCCTAAAAATAGAATTTATATATCAACATAAATTTGAGACACTAGAACAGCTACAATTAGAGTTGGCAGAGCATGTTTATTGGTACAATAATCAAAGGATTCATGAGTCTTTAGATTATATGACACCAATTGAATATAGAGAATTAAATACTATTAAACTAGGAAAAGTATCCTAGTTATTAAGCAAAATCTATGTTAAGTAGAGTTTTGTCTAAAAAGGGGTTGCCATTCCAGTACTCATTTTTAAGTAAAAAATATTTTTGAAAATTAAAATTAAAAAAGAAGATATTTCAATATCAGCAAACATCGCAAACAAAAAAAGATAATGTTACAGAATGAATTTAATCATTCTGCAACACTACCATTCTTAGCTTTATTCAAAATAAGATCTAATTTCTCCCGCCATATACAGGGAACCAAAAGCAATAATTACGTCTTCCTCCTTAGAGCTTTCTAAGGATTTTTTTATGCCTAATTGGACATTTTCTCCTTCTATGATCTCAACCTTATATCTATCCTTTAGAAATTCTCCCAATTCGTGGTAATCAAACGCCCTTGGATTTTCAGGTTTAACCACTACAAATTTTTTTGCAAAGGAAGCTATAAGATCATACATTTTTTCGTATTCCTTATCTTGCATAACACCTGTTATAAAGGTGATTTTTTTATTTTTAAAATAATTTTCTATATTTTTAGCTAGAGTTTCCACTCCCTGAGGATTATGGGCTCCGTCTACGATAAATATAGGTTTTCTATTAATAACTTCAAATCTTGCTGGCCATTTAACTTTCTCTAAACCTGTCATTAAATTTTCAGAAGATATTTTCCAACCTTTAGACTTTAAAACTTCAATAGTTTTTAAAACAACTGCTACATTTTTTAGTTGATGTTCTCCTAAAAGCCCTAATTTAACTCCCTTTAGATCTTTGTAATCAAAAACCTGATTTTCTAAAGTAAAATCTTTTAAGTTTATCTCGTTAGGTTCTGAAATATATAATTTTGATGATTTTTCTTTACAAACTTCTTTAATTACATCGGTAATAATTTCGTCTTGCTCATATAAGATTACATCACTGTGTTCTTTTATTATTCCAGCTTTTTCCCAAGCAATTTTTTTAATATCTTCTCCAAGTTCTTTAGTGTGATCAATTCCTATGGCGGTAATAACTGCAATTTCTGGATTTTTAATTATATTAGTTGAGTCTAATCTTCCTCCTAAGCCAACTTCTAAAACGACAATATCGCAATTCATCTCATGAAAATATAAAAACCCTAGAGCAGTTACGATTTCAAACTCTGTTGGTTTATTTTCCATTTTGTCGAAAGCACTTTTTAATTTCTCAACACCTTTAATTAAGAATTCATTAGGAATGTTTTTTCCATTGACTTGGATTCTTTCATTAAATTCGTTTATATAAGGAGAAGTAAATAATCCAGTGTTATAACCTTCTTCTACTAAAATAGAAGAAAGCATTGCAGATGTAGAACCTTTTCCATTGGTTCCTGCAACGTGGATATATTTTAATTTATCTTGGGGATTGCCCAATAGCTCCATTAGAGTTTGGATGTTTGATAAACCCAATTTGCTTCCTTTGTATTGAGTTTGATGGATAAAATCCATAGCTTCTTGTATATTCATTTTATTTACTCCCATTCTTATGTTGTCAGTATTTTAGCTGCAGTTTTGTTTAACAGACTGATTATTAAAATTTGTACTGGAGCTATAATAGCAACTTGTACAATTCTTGATATAAATACAGGGCGATAAGGAGTTCCATAGAGAATAGAAATCCATAAAGTATTCAGTACTAAACTGAAAATTAATTGATTAATAAGCACGGCAATAACTACTCTTTTCATATTTTGATTTTTATATAAAAAGACTCCATAAGTTACTCCTATTAAAAAAGCTGTAAAAGTAAATCCTGGAAAATATTGACCAATTGGAAATAAAATTGCGCCTAAAAAATCAGACAATGCCCCGACTGTTCCAGCTTTAATAGGTTCCAACTTTATAGCTGCGATTACAACGGGAATAAAGGCAAATCCTATTTTTAAATTCCATAAGGAAATAGACAAAAATCGGGATAAGACAATTTCTGCGGCAACTAAAATTCCTATTAAGGCGATGTCTCTTGTACTAAACTTGAAACTTTCTCTTAAATCTCTTTCTTTCATAATTTCTCCTTTCATATTTCTAATACGAAAGAAGCTTTTAATTAGCGGATGCAAAACAGTATCGCAAGCTTAAAGCTTCTCGCCTGGAGACGACTTCCCATTCTCCAGTACTTAACGCACTAGTTTTTACTCTAATAAAAATATAATATTACTATTTTAAAAGTTATTACCATTATACTCAATTTATTAAAAATATTCATTATAAATAGTAGTGTGAAGAAATTTAAGTAAAAGAATTAATCTTTACATATATATTAAATTATCGTATAATAATCAATGATTGCTATCATAGCTCAGTAGGTAGAGCGCCACATTGGTAATGTGGAGGTCGGGGGTTCAAATCCCCCTGTTAGCTCCAGTAAAAGGCTAGTTACAGCCTTTTTTTAATTTCAAAACAAGAACATACGTTTCCACAACTTGCCACAAAATGCAGGTCACTGGTGACAAACTGGTGACAAACTGGTGACAAAAAAACACTCCCAAGAGGAGTGTCTTTATATTGAATTTACTGCATCGCGTAAATCGTCGATATTTGTATGATGATAATTATTCACAGTAGTCGAGAACTTTTCGTGACCCATTAAATCCTTCTGTATCGTTCCAGAAACCTTATTCCTTTCTAAAAGGGAAGCAAAGGTATGCCTAGTAGAGTAAGGGGTTACATTCATGTCCTGAAAGCCTAGAGCAAGCATTGCAGGGGCGAATCTATGTCTGCGGAAGTAAGATGGTGTCATAACTTCGCCTGAAGTATTTTTAAATAAATAGTAATCTGTTTCATTATATCTTTTTTCAACAAATGCAAATATTTTATCTGCAATAGGCATTATTCGTTTTTTCCCCTTGCTGGTTTTGATTCCGAAGTCGTGGAAAACTTTAAAGTCTAAATCAACATTATCCTTAGATATTTTTAATAGTTCACCAGGGCGAAGTCCAGTAAATAAAAATATTAATACAATATCTAAATCTTGAATTTCATCTACCATTTTAAACATTTTATTTATTTTCAAATCATCAAAAATTTCTTTATTTTCTGTTTCAATTCCTCTACCGAGTTCGATATGAATAGAATAATCGTTTTCGGTGTATTCATTTTTAATAGCGAATTTATATATAGAGGATAAAACTGATTTTACTTTCTTTTTTGTAGCCTTTGAAAGCGGTTCATCTTTTTTAGAATTCTTTTTTGTCATATTATTAAATAACTTTTGGAAATCTGCAAGACGAAGGTCAATAAACTTTCTATTTTCCAGTGGCTTTAAGTGAATATAAACTTCATCGTATCCTATCAATGTTGATTCCATGATAGCGTCAGAATCCCTACGATCCTTTTTATACATTTCATACATTTCTGAAAGAGTAAAATTTACTGGGTCAGATTCATAATTATATAGCGATATAGCTTCTATAGCAGCTGATTTTGTTTTAAACATTCCCACAGATGGCCGGAATGGATTTCCTTCTTCGTCATATTGAGTCGCAGCTCTAGCCCACCAGGGCCTAGCACGTCTACCTTTTAATTTAGTGACAGAGCCTGCACCGTTTGGAAGTCTTGCCATTTTTAGTCACCCCCTAATATAATCTAGGACTTTTCTTTTTTCTAAACTTTTCTAATTCCATATTCGCTTGTTCTAAATCATTAATTCCAAGTTTTATAAAATATTTCATTTCCTTAGAACTCATAACACCTGCAGATAGACCCATGCCTTTATAAATATCATCTACATCGGTTTCATCGTAAAAATCAACGTGCTTTGAGATGTAATTTATATAATAAGGAGCTATCGAAAGAATAACGCTATAATATCCACTTGTAGCACTATAATCATCTAATCCGCTTAGATCAATACAACAAATTAATACTGCAGTTCTAACTGCATTAGATATATCATTATTTTTTTTATAAAGTTCAAAAACACCGCCTAGATTTAATCTGTAGCTTGTATATTTCTTATTCTTAGAATACATTT